>NZ_JBGSQZ010000271.1:0-28925 GCF_041737865.1 Chamaesiphon sp. | reverse complement strand
GTCAGAGGGTGGACAATTGAATATTTTCGTGATTGGAAAAAGCGGCGTGTGTAATCAAGGGAGAAATTATCGATATGGAAAGCTTCTACAACGTTAAAGCTTTTTCAGGACAACGTTGTAGACGTTGTAAGCGACATAAGCGCAGATGAAAGACGACTCGTGCGGATTTATCACTGGGCGGGTGACCCGACCAGAACGCCTAACGCCTTTAAATAATGATATCACCTTGCCCAATCCCTTGATTTATAATATTGTGTCTATCATAAGCATAGCTACACCAATATCCCTGATGCTCGTATTTGAGTACAAAGCTTACGGCAAATCTAACCAGTTCAACGCAGTTGAAGAGGCAATTCGTACAGTCCAATTCATTCGGAACAAGGCTATTCGGCTTTGGATGGATGGTGGGGCAAAGTCCTGTTACGACCTCAATAAATACTGTGCTGTGCTGGCTAAAGAGTCTCCGTTTGCCAACCAACTCAATTCTATGGCACGTCAAGCAGCGGCCGAACGTGCTTGGGCATCAATCCAACGTTTTTACGATAACTGTAAAGGTAAAATTGCTGGCAAGAAAGGTTTTCCTCAATTCCAGAAAGACAACCGTTCAGTCGAATACAAAACGTCGGGGTGGGCATTAAGCGATGACCGTAAATCGATTACCTTTACTGACAAGAAAGGTATTGGGAAATTAAAGCTCAAAGGAACCAGAGATCTAAACTTTTACCAGCCCGACCAAATCAAACGGGTGAGGCTGGTAAAGAGAGCAGATGGTTACTTTGTGCAATTTTGCATTTCTGTTGACCGGACGGAGGTTTTACCTGCTACTGGTAACACGATTGGATTGGATGTAGGGATTGCTAGCTTCTACACCGATTCAAACGGCTTAGAGGTTGAAAACCCTAAGTTTTACCGAGCTGGTGAAGTGAAAATGAAACGGGCACAACGCTTAGTTTCTCGCAAGGTCAAAGGGTCGAAAAACCGCATCAAATCTCGAATTAGGCTTGGTAGAATCCACCTTAAAATAAGCAGGCAGCGGAAGGATCACGCCGTAAAATTGGCGCGAAACGTAATCCGGTCTAACGACTTGGTAGCCTACGAAGATTTAAGAGTGAGAAACATGGTTAAAAACCATTGTTTAGCCAAATCAATTTCTGATGCGGGATGGTATCAATTTAGAGTGTGGCTAGAAATATTTGGGCGAATCTTTGGTCGGGTTACTGTTGCAGTAAATCCCGCCTATACGAGTCAAGAATGTTCTAGCTGTGGCGTAATTGTAAAGAAATCTTTGTCTACCCGCACTCACTCTTGTCAGTGCGGTTGTGAACTCGGACGCGACCACAATGCCGCACTCAATATATTGACCAAAGCAATAGGTACCGCAGGGCATGTGGGAACCTCAATACTAGATATTGGAACCGCTCAGGGAGATCCGTCCTCTACTATTGCTGGTGCAAACCTGTGATGGCAAGATGGGTCATTGAACTGAGAATCCCCGTACTTTTAAGTTCGAGTGAGCGAATGCGAAACCGAACTGAGTGCGGGGAGTGTCAACAACGATTGACTTGCTCAAACATGTCATCACCTAATACCCAATTGTGAGATAGACTGCTTTGTTTTAATCAGTGCAGTGTTATATACAGTTTCCGTTTGAACGGCAATCTTTGCCCAGTTAAAACGTTTCCCCAGTTCGTCGTAAGCATTATCCGTCAACCACTTGGCATAGCCAGGATTTCTGAGTACTTCCAAAATCCCCCAAGCGAGAGAATTGCAATCCCACCGCCACGTAACTATCCCCGTCTTGGTATGCCTTACAACTTCCGCCAGTCCTCCCGCATCAGAAACTACCACTGGCACCCTAGCCGCGAAACTTTCTAACGCGACAATCCCGAAGGGTTCGTACAAACTCGGAAACACGGCACAATCGGCTACGGTTTGAAATCTATCTAAGTCTTCATCAGACATAAAGCCTGTAAAAAAGCACTTCTCCCAAATCCCTAAGTCCCACGCCTGTTGTTTTAACCCATCAGTATTACCACCACCGATAAAGATCAGCTTGGCATTGCCACCTAGTTCCCACAATATTTTGGGCGCAGCATTAATCAGCACAAAGATCCCTTTCTCATAGGTCATCCGTCCCACATAATAAATGATTTGTTCGCGATCGGCTGCAAATCTGCGGCGAAAAGCCCAGAAGTCAAAATCTTTAGGGCGTTGCTTTTTCTCAGGGCGAATCCCGTTGTAGATGATACTAATTCTTTCCCAGGGACAGTGGAGGATTTGCCCTACTTCTTGCCGCATGTATTGACTACACACGATCGTCTGTTTGGCTGCTTCAACTAGCCGGATTTCGTGACTATGGACGTGTTCGCTACTGGGATTATGGATGCCATTATGCCGTCCAAATTCAGTCGCATGGATAGTCGCAACGATCGGAATCTGAAACTTTTCCTTCAACAAAATTGCTGTATCTGCTACCATCCAGTCATGAGCGTGGATGAGGTCGAAGTCTGGATTTCGGCCGATTAACTTCGCACCATATCTGCTCATACTGTCATTCATATTGTCGATCCAATTAAATATATCTTGGCTAAATCCAGCGACAGGAACGCGGTGGACATAGATGCCTTCGATGATTTCTTTAGCTGGTGCTTGACTGAACTCAACAGTGATGAGGTGAATCTCATGACCTAATTTAACAAGCTCTGGGTACAATTCCGCACCGTGACGAGCAATTCCGCCGATAAGGCGAGGTGGAAATTCCCAAATGAGAACTAAAATTTTCATCGCTAGTGGTTGCGCTACCTTCCTGTCCCTAATTGGTAATCGACCATTTAGCATCGGATGAGGATGCTACAGACAATGTAAGCTCAGAATATCTGAAAGTTGCTGATTATCTTTTTGACATTATGTCCGTCGATCGACAGATATATCTCAAAGTTAATGGTTATCTTTTTTACATTATATCTATCAATCGATCGATCTGGGATTAATTCAGCGTATAGTCACAAAGCATTTCCTTCAGTAAAGGCAGCTTGCATCAACAACGGAATAGAGGATAAATCCCGATCCGATGGCGATTTTGTATACTGGTCAAAGCGGGAAAATGTAAACTACGACGGGATAACAGCTCGACTGCTCAAGAAATAGAATCACAAATGTACAGAATATAATTTAGCGTTCATTTCTGGAGATATTGCCCAGCAATACCATAACTAACGGCAACCATGCAAATTCTCCGCTACCTTTTACTCTATCTCTCTTACCATCTCCTATGAAGATTGCCAACGATATTACAGAATTAGTCGGTCGCACACCCCTAGTCAGACTCAATCGCATCCCTCAAGCCGAAGGCTGTGTTGCAGACATTGTAGTCAAATTAGAGGGGATGAATCCTGCTTCATCCGTCAAAGATCGAATTGGGGTAAATATGATCGAATCTGCCGAAAAGGAAGGTTTGATTACTCCTGGTAAAACAATTTTAGTCGAACCCACATCAGGAAATACGGGAATTGCCCTAGCGATGGTAGCGGCGGCAAAAGGGTATAAATTAATCATCGCCATGCCTGAAACCATGAGCATCGAGCGTCGGGCGTTGTTAAAAGCCTATGGTGCCCAATTGGAACTGACTCCAGGTGTGGAAGGGATGAGCGGCTGTATTCGTCGCGCTCAAGAAATTGTCGATAAAACGCCTCATGCCTATATGTTGCAGCAGTTTCGCAATCCGGCTAATCCGCAAATTCACCGCAATACCACCGCTGAAGAAATTTGGGCAGATACAGATGGTCGTGTGGATATTTTAGTAGCTGGAGTCGGCACAGGCGGTACAATTACGGGGATAGCGGAGGTCATCAAAGCCCGCAAACCAGCATTTAAAGTTATCGCTGTCGAACCTACTAATAGCCCAGTCCTATCTGGTGGTAGACCAGGACCGCATAAAATTCAGGGGATTGGCGCGGGATTTGTGCCTCAGGTATTGAAGATCGAGCTGATTGATGAAGTTATCGCCGTCACAGACCAACAATCGATCGAGTATGGACGCAAATTAGCACGGGAAGAGGGGTTACTTTCGGGGATTTCTTCAGGTGCAGCTCTATTTGCCGCGATCGAAGTTGGTCGTCGCCCTGAAAATAAGGGTAAACTAATCGTCATGATTCAGCCTAGTTTCGGCGAACGCTATCTCAGCACTCCCCTATTTCAAGATCCAGAACCGAGTTAGACTTTAGGCGTTAGGCGTTAGGGTTTAGGGTTTAGGCTTTAAGCTTAGGCTTGAGGCTTTGGGCTTTATGCGATCGGGATAACACTCATCGAGTAAATTATCTATGGCGATCCTATTTGAGTTTCTGTGGATAACATCGATCTGTAGGGGCAGTGCTTCATTCATACTGTTGGCGTAGCCTTGCCAAAGGCAATTGCGTAGTCGTTGGCGTAGCCTCGCCTTTGGCGATAGTATGCCTGCCATCTAAGGTTGAAGCCGATCGTTTAGGATTGCGATATAGTTGTGAAAATCTCTAAAATCTAAATGGTGGGTAGTACCCGCTCTAAAGCCTAAAACCTCAAGCCTAAGCCTAATCACTCAAGCCTAATCGATCGATGTCCCAAACGCACTACCAAGTTCTCCAAATCGCACCTAAAGCCACCGCTGACGAGATCAAACAGTCTTATCGGCGGTTGGCGAAGCAATTTCACCCTGATGTCAATGGCGGCGAAGCTAACGCCGATCTCATCATCAAACTCAATGCTGCTTATGAAGTTTTGGGTGACGATCTCAAGCGGAGAGAGTACGATTACCTCCTGCAACCAGCGGTAGCAATTCCTCGCCAACAACAGTCGTCGTCCTACATCCCGCGTCGTCCTCCCACTGTCGGGCGGGAATTAGATGAAGAATTAATATTGTGGTTAAACCAAGTTTATCAGCCTATAAATCGGATGATTGGGTGGATTATCAAGCCGCTAAAAACACAAATTCACGAACTTTCTGCCGATCCATTTGACGATGAGTTGATGGGTAAATTTGAGGCGTATGTTACTGAATGCCAGCAGCATCTCCAGAAAATTGAGAAGACTTTTCACTCGATGTCTAATCCATCATTAATGGCAGAAATTGCCGCCAACTTATATTACACTATTAACCAAGTAGCTGATGGAATTAAGGAATTAAATTTTTATATCATGAATTATGATGAAACTTATCTGCATGACGGAGTTGAGATGTTTAAAATTGCCGCTCAGTTGCAGAGAGAAACTAATAAGAAGATTAAAAGCTATAAGTAATTTTAGAAGTAAAATTCGCCGCTAAAATATATGAGTAAAATTATATTTCACTTAGCATTTCCGATCGAGAATATCCCTGACACCAAAAAGTTTTATGTGGATGGGTTAGGCTGTACGGTAGGCAGACAGACTGCTAATTCGATGATTTTGAATCTGTATGGACATCAATTAGTCGCTCATGTTACTGAGAAACTACCGCCGCAGACAGGGATTTATCCCCGCCATTTTGGGATTGTATTTCCTACTTTAGCTGATTGGCAAGCATTACTCGATCGATCGACAGCCCAAAAATTAAACTTTTATCAGTCGGCAAAGCATCGATTTTCTGGTGCGATTACTGAGCATCGAACTTTTTTCTTGACCGATCCTTTTGCTAACTTACTAGAGTTCAAATACTATACTCACAGTGAAGCAATCTTTGGAGCTAGCGAATTTAGTCAAGTTGGCGATCTGACAGGTTGAGATAGTGCATCAGAAATAGCCTTAAAAGTGCGACGATCTGACACCATTAGGGGATGGGTAAGTGCTGGGATCTGCATTTCTGCACCAATGCCGAGCTGAGAACTACTCGGTGGTAAAATAATTAGGTCGAATGGTGTCCATAAAGAAGTAAAATTCAAAAGATTTAAGCGATCGACATCACTGTTTAGATCTCTAATAAAATCACTATGAGGACGCATTTGGATACAAGCAGGACGCATTGAAAAGTGTGCGGCGATTGTCCCATTGTGAGGAGTGGAAATAGTGATGAATCTCTGGACACGATCGATCCCGCCCAACCGTTGGAGATAATAACGAGTAACTAGTCCTCCCATGCTAAACCCTAGCAGATCGATCGGCTGGTGAGGTGCAATTCGATCGACTAAAATTGCTACCTGTTGCGCCAGCAGCTCTAGTCTGGTATCGCCATTATTGGGGACGAGATCGATATCAAAAACTTCCCAACCTAAATCGCGTAGGTACTTAGAAATATGTCGCATCTTCAGGCGGGTATCCATAATCCCATGTACGAGCAGAATCGGATTGCGGCGGCGATCTCCATCAATTTTGAGTAAAGTAATATCTGTAGGTACCTGCATATTTGTAGTTATTTGGCCAATATTAATATCAGTGCCAATCTTAAAATAACTGATGGTAGTCGATCGATCGGTTCGTGACAGTTTCTCAAGTGTCCCCAATTAAAAGATAGAGATTTGTTAAAGTATTGTTTTTATCATCATTTAGATCTCAGTCCGCGTTCGCGAAGCGTCTCGAAGAGAAGGCGGACTTTGCATCATGAGCGGCGATTTGCGAAAAGTGCGGTATTGGGCTTTGCCCAAGTGGAGCACCTTTTCAAGACACAATCGCTGTGCTATCTCTAGTAAATATTTGTTAAACTTTGTATTCTTATCTTGCACTTGTCAGCAGTCAAATTTGATAATTTATATTTATGTAACCCAAGAGATAATTTACTGTGTTTAACAATGTACTTAAAAAGATTTTTGGCAAAAAAAATGATGGCTTCTATCTTCAACTAGAAGATGAAGATGCTTCATCAAAGCCGGAAGCTAAAGCTCAAGCCAAACCTGACGCTACTCTAGCACCTCCAGCCGTGGTAACTACATCGAACGCGCCAGTTGCCGTTACGATAGCACCGACACCAGTAGCAATAACAGCACCAGCTACAGCCACTAAAGCCGAACAGAAGGCGGCTAAAATCGATAAGAAAGCTGCTAAAAAAGCTGAAGCAGCCAAAGTTGTACCAGCTCCAGCACCAACTTTACCTGCGGCTCCGCCAATTACCAACTTTGCTACCGATTACCTGATTAAGCCCTCCTCTAACAGTGGTCGTCGCCGCCCTGGTGCCAATATGAAAGGGTTCTTAGATCTCGCGCGTCAGGTTGAAAAGCCCAAAGAATTTAAAGCTACCGCATCAGAGCGAAAACCTAGTGCAGATGCGAAAACTTAGTGCAGGGTAGCAAGTAGCTGGTTGTTAGCGATCTTCTACTTTGAAATCGCCTTTAATGAGGGCTACCGCCTACCGAGGGGCTTTACTCCCTTCCCTTAATAAGGGGAGGGCTGGGGTGGGGTAAACAACCTCCGCAGCAACTTAAATAGCTGATGAATGCACAGTAGTATTAGAGGGAACAAAATAGGTTCACTCGATTACCTACGGTAGGCTACGCCGACGAGCAAAGCTCATGCTACGCGATCGAATTTCCGCCAGCATCCCGACACATAGCTAAAGTACTGTAGAGGTGAAAAGCTCGATCCCAATGGCTATCAGCGCGACGCAATAATTCAATGTGTGGATCGATGTGCTGGAGTAGCTCTGGGTAGCCGATCGCAGTCTCAGCAAAGGGTTTAAAATTGTTGTGAGTGGGGATAATCGGAATTTGTTCGTGAATTTGGGAGAGGAGATTTTTCCAGTTGTCACGGCTAGTCAAGGGTAGGGATTGACTATTCCATGACCGATCGCTAAGATCGTCAGTGAGCTGATGACGGTTTTGGGCGATCGATTGCTTGTACTCGCAAAAATTATAAGTCTGCGAACACAGTCTGAAGATGCTGCGACGATCGCGTAATTGCAAATCGCAGATCTGAACATAGTCGAGAATTTTTGGTTTGCGGTAAGTCCGATTACGGGCATCTATTTCGACAACTTCTTCAAAGATCGGTAGTATTCCGGTCACGATCTGAGTCACTTCCGACCAGTTAAAATTGAATGTCCGCAGTTCGGCTCGATCGTCCGTACACACGATCGTTGGTTGAGGGTGAAAAGACTGGAAATGACTAACTCGAAAAATATACATCTGCTGAATATCATGTTGCGAGACACAAAAACACGGAATCTGCGCTTGTTGTAATCGATCGCGATAGAATTCTAATTCTCCCATCTGTCCGAGCCGATACAGTCGCCAACCCCGACTGGGGAGCTGAAGTCTAGCACTATAAGGATCGAGAGCCATAATTTCGGCAAATTTCTGGACTACCGATTGCTTCTGGGCGGTCGAGATCGGTTCGAGCACCAAAAAACCTGGTTCGATGTTGTCGGTTATTCCATTCCTAGCAACAGCTAGCTCACTCGCCCGATCTTGTGCCTGAAGCTCCTCGATCCGCCCAATACCGCGACGTGCCTCAGTTGTAATTTTTAGATTCACAGTCTGTTGGAGCAGCAACCGATATATTTCGAGGGCGCGATCGAGTTTGTTGGTTGCTTCTTGCAATTGGGCGGCGTAAAGTTGTACTTGGGGATCGTCTGGTCGCTCCGCCACTAGAGCAGCGATTAATTTCGCGGCGGTCTGATAGTCCTGACGATTTAGGGCAGAAGCCGCTTGCTCTAGCATAGATTTAGAAAAATTAGTTGCAGATTCGGAGTCTGGTGAAAGTCGTCAGGATTTGGCACGATCCTCGCAGGTACACATTTGCCTTCGTATCTAGGATTCCCCAATCTGTACGTTAATTTAACTAGTCACTACATTTTTTTGCTGCATCTAAGTAGCAGATCGTTTCATCCTTAGTACCTACATAATGTCTCCATCATTGACTAGCCACGGCATCATCATTGGTTTATTACTCGGTTTTGCGATCGCACATAGTGGTTTAGCTGCTTTGCGCCCTTGGGGAGAGAGCAAGATCGGCGCGCGGTTATATCGAGTCCTATTCGCATTGGTGAGTATTCCCTTTGCGACGATTCTGATTATCTATTTTTTCAATCATCGCTATGACGGGTGGCAATTGTGGCAGGTGCAGGGGACTCCGTGGGTTGCCCCAGTAGTGTGGATACTATCCTTTATTTCTTTTCTGTTTCTCTACCCAGCTACTTTCAATCTGCTCGAAATTGCTGCTGTGCTCAAACCCCAAGTCCGTATCTATGAGACAGGCATTATGCGGATTACTCGACACCCGCAAATGATCGGTCAATTAATTTGGTGTGTCGCGCATACGCTGTGGATTGGGACTAGTTTTACATTGGTAACTTCGATCGGGTTGATGCTCCATCATTTATTTGCTGTCTGGCATGGAGATCGCCGCCTCACACAGCGGTATGGAACTGATTTTGAACAGGTGAAGGCTAGAACCTCGATCGTGCCGTTCCAGGCGATTTTAGATGGCAGACAGACACTGAAATTATCCGAGTTTCTTCGCCCCGCTTATGTTGGCGTCGTCGCGTTTGTGGCTTTATTTTGGTGGGGACACCCCTGGTTGATTCAGATGAGTGCTGGGGTGGGCTTCTAGGAGTTGAGGCGATCGGCGATCTTCAGTTCCGCCATCGAGAATCCCCCCTGATTACGACGATCCCCACCACTTATTCCTCGATCCCAGTAGCCCAATCTGACTAATTAGGGTTAAAATGAATGCTTATACGACAAAAAATTTAATAGTAACTAACCACCTTTTATGATCCAATCTGTAACAGATTTGAATTTTAGAGAACAGGTTCTTACCTCATCGATCCCCGTACTAGTCAATTTTGGAGCACCTTGGTGCGGACTGTGTAAGGTGATTCAGCCGACGTTGATTCAGTTTCGCGATCGCTGGGACGAGCAAATTAAGTTAGTTAATATCAATGCCGACGAGAATTTTAAGTTGGCGAGTGCCTACCAACTCAAGAGTCTCCCCACGCTGATCCTCTTTGCCAATGGCAAGGTTTCGGACAGGTTAGAAGGTTTTCATAGCCAGGAAGATCTGCGTACCAGTTTAGAGCGGATCGCGATGATTGCAACTCTCAACTGGCAAATTGGCGATCGAGGTACCCCGCTCCAGATTGATTGGCGATTGGTAGCGGCAGAATAAATCAGATTGAAGCAGCCAATCTTTAAAAGATTGGCTGTTTTTATTAGCAGGTAAAGACTGGTTTAATTATCTTTAAGTTTAGTCTTGGTAGTAGATTCTCTTTTGAATTGTTGTCTGCGTAAACTATCAATTCTTTCGTTGACTTGTTTTTGTAATTCTACTCGATCGACTCGCTTACTATAGATTTTCAAATACTTGATGGCTTCATCTGTGTTGCCATCGCTCTCCTTGATTCTGGCGAGAGCAAGATAGTCTTGGGTAGCAACCATTGGAGCGATATCATTGTAGCTTTTAATCAGTTGAGGTACGGCTACAGTTGATAAGAAAACTAATAATATAAATGATATTTTAGCGTCTGGTTTAGTTGACTCGACCAAATACATCGTCAAAGCAAATAACAATACCATCACGATTAACATAAATATTAAGTGTGGATCTTGAAGTAATAAGCTAGATGCTTGTTCGGTTTCAACTCTATTTCTGCCGATTGCGTATCCCACCAGCGCAGTAGTCGTTGGTAATGTAAATTGTCGGAGTGTAGAACCTTTGCCACTAAGATGAAAAATCAGCGACATAATACTGGCAATACTTGCACCCATATTCCAGATATTCATGTTTCACACCCTAGTTTTTCATTAACTGCCAATTGACGATCGATAGTTAAGATTGATTTGTTTGCAAGTAGGCAAACAAAACGAGAATCGATATCGCGAGCCATATTAACATAGATCGCCGTTAAATTTTCGCCTAGATTGAATAATCCAAACGATCTCCTAGCCTTGTTTGGTTAATAATGGAGCCGCAGCAAGTAGCTCTTGGGTATATGCTTGCTGTGGCTGGCTAAAAATCTGTTGAGTGTCGCCCATTTCGACAATTTGACCTTGATTCATCACGGCAATGCGATCGCACAAAAACCTCGCCAGCCATAGATCGTGGGTAATAAATAGATAGGTGAGATTATCTTCACGCTTGAGTTCTAGCATCAGGTCTAAAACTTCTGCCTGAATGGTAGCATCCAGCATACTGACTGGTTCGTCGCAAATTACCAGTTTGGGCTTGGTAATCAGCGCACGGGCAATTCCTACCCGTTGCTGTTGTCCGCCTGAGAGCTGATTGGGATACCTGTCGAAGTACTCTAGAGCGGGAGTCAATCCCACGCGTTCGAGCATCGCCAGTACTTGCGCTTTAGTTTCGGCAGGTGTAGCATTAATTTCGTGAATCACCAAAGGATCGGCAATACTTTCGCCAACGGTCATCATCGGGTTGAGAGACGCGCTCGGATCTTGGAAGATCATCTGCATATCCCGACGTTTGGCGCGCATCGCAGCAGGAGATAATCGGGTAAGTTCTTCACCACAAAATGTCACTGTACCGCCAGTGGCGGGAATTAGTTGTAGAATCGTGCGGGAAAGGGTACTTTTACCACAGCCAGATTCGCCGACTAGTCCAAAGATTTCCCCTTCATAGAGTTCGAGGTGGATATTATCAACAGCTTTGATGGTTTCTGTTTTGGCGTTGGTAAATAGTCGCTGAAGAAAACTCGTCTCGATCGTGTAATATTTCTGAAGTCGATCGAGTGTGAGGATCGGTTTTTTCTGTGCTAGCGCGGCTGAAGTCAGACTGGCAACTTTGTCATTTGCCTGAATGTGTAGAGCCGATCGCAGTAAAATTTGGGTGTATTCAGCCTGAGGATTGCCAAAAATCTGTTCGACAGTCCCTTCTTCTTCCTTTCGTCCTTGATTCATCACGACAATTCGATCGCAATAAGTCGCGATTGTCGCCAGATCGTGAGAAATCAATAATAATCCCATCTGGCGTTCTTGACACAGCCGCGTCAATTCGCGTAATATTTCCGCCGATACTCGCACATCTAAACTCGTCGTCGGTTCGTCAGCGATAATCAGCTTAGGATTGAGTAATAAAGCTAACGCGATCGCTACCCGCTGGCGCATTCCACCGCTGAATTCATGGGGATACTGGTTCCAGCGTTCTTCAGGGATTTTGACGGCTGCTAGGGTGTCTAGAGCGCGTTGTTTGGCTTGCTGTTTGGTGAGAGTTGGTTCGTGGGCTTGGAGGGTTTCTAGACAGTGATTGCCGATGCTCATTAGCGGATCTAGCCGCGTCATCGGATCTTGAAAGATCAGCCCGACGACTTCCCCCCGAAATCGGCGAATAGCTTGGGCATTCATCTCAGGAATGGATTGTCCTTCAAATAAGATTTGACCCTCGATCCGCGAATGCTCCGGTAGTAGCCGCATAATTGCTTTACCCAGGGTGGATTTACCACACCCAGACTCTCCGACAAAGCCGATTTTTTCCCCAGCAGCTAATTCAAAGGAGACATTGGCGATCGCATGTGTCAGTTGCTGGCTTGATTCTGGTTGAGGGTAAGTTACCCAGAGGTTTTGGACGCTTAGTAATGGCTGGGGCATGGGGAAACAGTTGATAGTTGATAGTTGATAGCTAATATTTGACAGCTAATATTTGAAATTACCCTCCTTTAGCGAGGGTGTATGCACAAGTCTATTTGATACTGCGGACTTTACCAAACAGGAGGGGCTTTAAATCCCTGCTGTCTGAAGGTGCGATAGTTATTAGTCGAGAGTTTAATCCCCGCTAACAACTTCGATCTCTTGATTCGCTGTCAACTGTCAACTGTCAACTGTCAACTGTCAACTTCCCCCTAACCTTTATCTCGATCGAATCTTCGCATCAGATACGCAGCGGCAAAATCGCCATTAGGGTGTTTTGTCAGGAGATCGGCTAAATCGAATACTCGTTGTGCCATTTCGACGCCAACTTTATCAATTACAGCTTGACGTTCGAGTTCGTTCATATGACTGGCGCGGGCTTGAGCTTGCCAAGCACCAGAGAATATTTGGGAGATGTTCGTGTCTAACTTCAATTGTTCGAGGACTTCCCATTCACCTCGATCGCACCAAATCCCGCCGCAAGTGAGACAATGTTCGAGATAAAATGGTTGCTTGAGGGTGATTTTTCCTCTCGCCATCATCCTCCTGCATTCTGGACAAGATGCTGTTTTAGTATCTAATGGACTAGGAATATATGAGAGATGATAATTTTGAGCGAGAATGTTGGGGTTTGGGGGGGTGTTTGGGCGTTCGGATCTCCAGATTTGATAGTTGTGTCCAGAAATCCACTCGCCTTCACACTGTTGACAATGTTTTGTCAAGAGCATGTCACTGAGAATTCCATTCACCAGCTCGGAGTTACATTTAGGACAATCCATCTTTAAACTAGTTGACAGTTAATAGTTGGGCTAGGCTGCGATCGCTGCTTGGCAATATTTCAGCAGTAGATTTAGTTTATCCTGATAAGCTTGACGGCGTTGCTCGATCGTGGTGGGATTGCGAGCAGTGGCGATAAACATCACATCCAGCGGGAGTAATCTCAATAACCGATGACTTTCAGTCAAATACGATCGCATTTTAGCAGCGATGGGAGCTGGAAGGAGATCGACGTTTTGGATAATAATCTCTGACTCAAATAACTCGATCGCTTGACTGAGACTGATTTTTAGGCTAGGAATGGAATCTGTCGGCAAGTTCGATAGTAGCGTAAATAATTGTTGCCACATCAAAATCTGTTCGGTCGGCAACATAAATAACTTAGTTAGAATAGAATAGCATGTAGACTATTTTACACTTCGATCGATCGGCAGACGCTACATCCCGAACCTTAATCCGCTTCAATTTCACCAAGTTGGGAAATCTCCATCGATCGCGCACAGATCTCTGAGAACCTGTTTACACTAATTAATACAACGATCGGATTCGATCTCAATCTAGACCTTCAGTGGTGGATTGACAATAATCTAGTTAAGGCTCCTAAACCGCCGCTGTTGAGCCACCACATCAAAAATTTTGTCTGAAATTATTTAAATTTAAACTTAATAACGATTATTTTATCCTCTTTAGCTATGACTACCCCACTCTCTCTGTCCGCCAACGATATTGCTACTGTGACGATCGTTAATGTACCTAGTGCAGAGATCGCAACGTATAACTGCGATATCCCTCAATGGTTGCAACAGTGTTTGGATGCAGAAGATCGTGCTGATGCACCGATCGATAGCAATGTTGATGCCGAGCGACTCCGCCACCGCAAGTTAATTAAAAATGCGTTTCAATTTGCCTACGATCTGCACGGCGATCAGAAACGCAAATCAGGAGAACCCTACATTTGTCACCCGATCGCTGTAGCTGGATTACTGCGAGATTTAGGCGGCGGCGCGGCGATGATTGCTGCTGGATTTTTGCATGATGTGGTCGAAGATACAGATGTTAAAATCAGTGATATTGAGTCGAGATTCGGACAAGAAACGGCACATTTAGTTGAAGGTGTCACCAAGCTTTCTAAGTTTGAATTTTCGAGCAAGAAAGAACAGCAAGCTGAAAATTTTCGCCGGATGTTTATCGCGATGGCGCAAGATATTCGGGTGATTGTGGTCAAGTTGGCCGACAGGCTGCACAATATGCGGACACTCGACCATTTACGCACAGATCGACAGCAAGCAATCTCCCAAGAAACTCGCGATATTTTCGCACCCTTAGCCGACAGATTGGGCTTGGGTAGAATAAAGTGGGAGCTAGAAGATCTTTCATTCAAATATATCGAACCAGAAGATTATCGGCGCATTCAAGATTTAGTTGCCGAGAAGCGGACGGCTAGAGAGTCCAGGATTGCTAGTGTAACTGAAATGATTCGCCATCGGCTCGATCGAGCTGAAATTAAATATGTAGATATTAGCGGTAGACCAAAACATTTATACAGTATCTATCAAAAGATGCGGTATCAGAAAAAAGAATTTAGCGAGATCTACGATCTGACAGCGATTAGAATTATCGTCGAATCAAATCATGAGTGTTATCTAGCTTTAGCCGAAATTCATGATGTCTTCAAACCTATTCCTGGTAGATTCAAAGATTATATTGGACTGCCAAAAAATAACCGCTATCAATCATTACATACTACAGTAGTTGGATTTACAGGCACACCATTAGAAGTCCAGATCCGCACGTTAGAAATGCACAATGTTGCTGAGTATGGAATTGCCGCCCATTGGAAATATAAAGAAGCTGCGAAGTCAGACAAATCGGGAGCTGAAAATTCCGAAAATAGCAAATCGACAACTCCGAGGCGGACAGAAGTCGATGAAAAATTTGCCTGGTTGAAACAACTATTAGAGTGGCAAAATGATGTCAAAGACGCGATCGAATTTGACGATCATCTCAAAGATCATTTACTCGAACGCGATGTCTATGTCTTTACACCCAAAGGTGAAGTCGTATCTTTGCGTCAAGGTTCCACCGCCATCGATTTTGCCTACCGGATTCATACCGAAGTCGGAAACCATTGTGCGGGTGCTAAAGTTAACGATCGCATCGTACCCCTCTCGCGGATGCTGGTAAATGGGGATATTGTCGAAGTCATCACTCGTGAGAATAGTCACCCTAGCCTAGATTGGCTAAATTTTGTCGTCAGCCCTGGCGCACGCAACCGGATTACCCAATGGTATAAACGCTCCAACCGCGATGAAAATGTTGCCAGAGGTAGAGAATTACTCGAACGGGAACTAGGCAAAAATGGACTAGAATCACTGTTAAAATCCGATCCGATGCTCGCAGTTGCCCAACGTTCTAACTACATCACGGTGGAGGATTTACTCGCAGGTTTGGGTTATGGCGAAATCACCCAAAAAATGGTCGTCAACCGTCTGCGGGAAATGGTAAAAGATCGTGAAGCCCCAACCCTAGAGCTACCGCCGACAACTGCACCCAAACAATCCAACTCCCGAAATAGTGACTTTCCGATCTTGGGGATTGAGGGATTATTACATCACTTAGCAGGTTGTTGTAGTCCGATTCCAGGCGAACCAATCATCGGTATCGTTACCCAAAATAGTGGAATCTCAGTACACCGACAAGGTTGTCCAAATGTAGATCAGATGGATGGTAATCGCTTGCTACCCATAAGCTGGAATACCCAGATTGCCAAAGAAAAGCCACGTACTTATCCAGTTAGCGTACAATTGGAAGTACTCGATCGAGTCGGAGTCCTCAAAGATATCTTGTCCCGCTTGACTGACAATAGAATCAATGTCCGATCGGCTAATGTGATTACCCACTATGCCAAACCCGCCCTCATTGACTTGTCGATCGAAGTCAGTGACAAATCACAATTAGATCGTTGTCTAGCTCAAATCAAGCAGATGAGTGACATTCTAAATATTCGTCGTCTCAATCAAGTTGAAAATTAATTATCTACGTTAGAAAACGTTTCCAGTTCGTACTTTAGTTTAGTGAGAAATGCTTTATGGTAATCGATGAATCAATGCAAAATGCGATCGTGGGAGGGCTAGCAGTCGCTATTGCAATCGGTGCGATGCTAATGATGTTTAGTAATGTATGGACGACTAAAAAGTAGTTTTTACTAGCTTTGATGCCTCGATCGATGGCTTTCCGATCCGTTATAAGTGACGAAAGGGAGTGAGCGTAACCGATCGAAGCGAGAACGGCTACATTTATCGCCGTTAGTCACAGGCAATCGCATGATTATTATTCAAGCATCAATTGGCGATCGATCGCTAATGTTACTGTATTCACTGTAGTGACTAATTTGAGTCAGCCCTAATGATTCGGTGCGGGGTGCGATCGTCCCGATCGCTTCAAGATCGCGCAGGATATAATTAAGCTGATTAGCGATCGAGCCAATTGAAGCTGACGCTTGGCTATCTAGCCGATGACTAGCTTGCAAAAAATGTAACCGCATTTGCCAAGTTGTGTGGCTGGGATGCCGATCGAGATATTCTAATACCGCTTGACGACTAATCATATTCGCTACTAAAATTAATTCTTTGTAATTTACATTGTCTCCCAGTTGTCAATAATTATGTCGGCATCTTAACAATTTCGTCGCTATTCTCATAATTGAGCCGATAACCCACCTTCCGCACAGTTTCGATCGGATCTGGATGTCCGAGCTTTTTTCGCAGCGAGAGGACATGACTATCCACAGTCCGAGAATTATCAACATTAATATCCCATGCACGTTTGAGAAGTTCGCGGCGATGGACTGGGCGGCCATTAGCCTGGGCGAGAACGTAGAGTAAACTAAACTCTTGAGGACTAAGGTCGATTCTCGTTTCTAGCGGCTGTGCTGAGGCTGCTGTGGTGGATGAGCTAGCAACAACACCAACGGAGCGGCTTGGCAACCGATTTCTCAGATAAATGCAGCGACGTACCAAATCGATCCGCAGATTGCCATAAGTCAGATCGTTAGGAATCGTTGTCAGGGTGCGACTGCGCCGGAGTAACGCCGCCACTCGCGCCAAAAATTCGGGCATCCCAAACGGTTTCTTCAGATAGTCATCAACTCCAGCCTGGAGCGCGGTTACTAAATCGATCTCGCGAATTCGGGCTGATAGCATCAAGACTAGTGAGTTGCCTTGAGGATATAACCATTGACAAAATTCGATCCCTTCTCCGTCGGGTAAATCTGAATCCAAGATTGCCAAAGTAGGGAGTTCTGGCGTACAACATTGATAAGCATGAGCTAGTGTTGGCGATTGTTGCACCTGATAACCAGCTTGTTGAAGGTGCCAAGCTAAAAGCGATCGTAAGTTGTGATTGCCTTCGATAACGTGAATCTGCACACTTTTTTCAGGATACAACTTTCGATTTTTTGACAATAAGTAGTTAGTTCTAATTAAAGATACATTGTCTAAAATTGGAACATAAAGTAGCAGTCTAACGATCTAGGTTATATCTACCTAGTCTCGATATAGATTTACATTGGCTCTGCGTTACCCCTGCAAAGGTAACACACCTTATAAATCATTTAGGACTACTGTAGTGGCTGACGATTTGCGTCCGCTATGCCAACGTGTGTTTTCCGCACCTGAAGTCTAAAAAATCTAGAGTAAAGTAGACAAATGGATAGATGCCAATTCGCTCGATTCCGGTCTATCCTATTTAGTATGTCAAAGGATTAAGCCATGCTGCAAACTATAGAAACAATCGGGCACTATCAAAAGATTACCGATGCCTTAGTCGAAATGTGGCACCGTGGCTACCGCTTCGACGATTTACGCTTGTATCTTGATGGATATTTAGCCGCATTACGTAGCACTAATGCGTTAGAGGCTTATCAAATCAATCGGCTTGAAGAAGAAACGATGCGTTATGTTTACGATCCTTCTAACTTTGAGCGTGTCGAGCTTCAGACAGAGCCAGACTATTATTAATTATCTGGTGGATAGGATTCGATCGGCAGTTCTCAATTAATATTTCTATTATTGAGAACTGCCGATCGAACTTTGAAAGCTAACTATCAACTAGCCAGAGCGACTTCAACCATTTGTTGAAGCTCACCTTTTTGGTAGAGTTCGGTCATCACATCAGAGCCACCTACAAATTCACCGTTGATGTACACTTGAGGGATTGTCGGCCAATTGGAATATTCCTTTACGCCTTGACGAATATCTCCATCTTCTAATACATCTACTGTTTCGTAAGGTACGCCCAAAATATTTAAAATTTGGACGACTTGGTTGGAAAATCCACATTGGGGCATCAGTTTATTGCCCTTCATGAATACCATAATTTTGTTTGATTCGATCAGTTTACCGATCTTTTCTGTAGCTGGGGTAGTCATATTTTTAACTAATAGTTGAAAGTGAATATATTGGGTGTATGAAAACCAGACTATTAACGGTTTAACGCATCAAGACAGCGGTTGTAAACCGCTAAGGTTATGAGCAACTTGAGTTAGTTAGCAGATTCCTGTTGCCATGTTTCAGGGGTATATGTCTTGAGCGCGAGGGCATGAATCGCTCCACTAGCCATCGCTTCACTGACAGTACCGTATACCAACTGATGTTGTTGAATCAGGGATTTGCCTGCAAATTGGGCTGAAACTACCACCGCTTGGTAATGATCGCCGCCACCTGTCAAATCGGTGATTTGGACGATCGATTCTGGTATACCCGCTTCGATCGATGCTTTAACTTGACTGGGAGTAATCGCGCTCATACTGAGTTAAGAGGAAAAGGGTGTGAGATCCTAACGATCGGAGCGAAAATTAACCCGATCGCTCACGGGTATTTAGATTATAACTGGAGACTCTGACACTATTTCAGATTAGGAATTAGCGATATCCGAAAGCTTTACCCAACGAAACTGTCGATCTCCACCCAGTTCGACAACGACTTTGACTCTAGGATCGATCGTGGGTAACTCTACTAAATAAGCTAATTCTTGATTGGATAATACCTGTCCATCACCCAACCACAAAACTAAACCTTTAGATGTCGGTAACAAGTGAGCCAGATATGTATCCAGCATGGGCGGGATATAATAGGTGCGGATTTCTTTTTTGCCGACGTGAGCGGGACGTACTCCATGTACGCCAGTCAAGTAGGTACTCAGATCGCCCATACCCCTTGCGGATAGGTTCATGCTCTCATATCCTGTCGCACGAAGTCGCCGTTGATATCGACCTTCATAGCCGCCTTCGAGCGGGGCATATACACCCAATGCTCCAGCTTGTTCTAAATCGCGAATAAATGGTTTACCAGTCGTAATTAGAGGCATCTCGACATCCTGTTAATATCTTATCGATCGATTAGGGGCGATCGAACATCTGTGTTGGGGCTGGTAATTTTGCTACGCGCCCACATGTCGATCGCTATACTGGGTGAGTAAAGATCGTGTTGGTAGCTTATTTCCCCTTCCCATTATGCCATGAGTCGGTCTGGCTGCGCGAGATTTACTTCAGGATATTGACGCCATCATAGATCAGGGAGATGAGTGTGCCGCGATCGCTAAATTCGATCGAGGATGCTTTGGGAGTCAAAATAGCAATATTTTCAAATGCCCAGCAACAACCGCAAGATTGGGCTAAATCGATCAGGAGTTGAATTTGAGGGATATTGATGCCAATTTGGTGAAAATAATCAAAATAACTCAAATAAGCAATCCGATAATCTTGCATCGTCGCGGGTAGAGCTGATGGATCGAGTGCCGGATAACTCTTTTGGATTTCCGCCACCGAAACCTGATTTAAAAAGTCTCCCAGTGGATCGAAAGCCAGACTTTGTTGCGCCCCGATAATTTGAGCGCGAGGATTGGCATAGGCTTTGACGACATCAATAAAGTCTGGATCGATTTGGCGATCGATCTCGCGATTACAGCTATCCCAGATTTGCTGTAGTATTTGACTACCTACATCGACTAGATCGGGACGATCGATCGAGATTTTCATTGCAGTCAGCGGATTTTCTGTCCACAGAATCCGCGCTCTATCTAGTCCGGCATACAAATAACAAGCATTAATTGCATTTTCCGCTCGTTCGCGATCTGTGGTTCGATCTGCCAGAATTTTCTCCCACTTTTTATTAATTTGAGGGATAAAATCTACTTCTAATTTAACTAGTTTCCGAGCAGCGATTGACACTTTTGCTAAATATCGGGCTAGGGATTCACCTTCTATTGGTTTATTGGGAATATTAGTAGAGAATAACATATTATTTTAATTGTAATTAAATAAACTTAATTTCAATTTGAGTTTTAGTTCTAATTTGACTAATTTATAGATTTTAGAATACGAATCGATGAAACATAGCCATCCTAAATGAGCGGCTTAACCCTTAGATGGCGGACACATTGTCGCTAAAAGCGAGGCTAAGCCAAACTAGGCAGGGGAACCGTCTAGTTGACTACACATTGCCTACGGCAGGCTAACGCCAATAGTGCGACATCACAACTAAGAGTTAACGTTACTGACAAAGAACTTAAATAGGGTAGCTAGAGCGAGCGTAATATCTCACTAATTATTCCTACTTCGATCGCTTACAAGTAACTTAGATCGTAGAGACGATATCTAAATATTAGCTAAAAATTGAGTCGATCTGCATGGTCAATTTGGCTGATGGCGATCGGTTGAAACGATCGTCTGAGTAAGAGCAAAGCTTTGTACCGATCCCGCGCCGATTTAGGGTACCTGTTGACAGGCGTACCCAAACGTCAGACTTCCTGGGAAAGTCAGGCTTTAGGCTTTAGGGGAAACTATAGACGAAAACAGCGGTGCGCTTCGCGGAGGTTTCTGACCCATGAAGGCGCAACAAGACAATACTAGAAAAGATTTCATTTCTACTTTCGCAGGAGGTCTAATGATGACTAAGTACCAGAAACAGATTCTACGCGATCGATTTCTTCAGCAGCGACAAGCTTTACCAGTAGAACTTTGGCGATCTCAAAGCCAGCGGATCTGTCATCACCTAGCCAATTCTCCCCAAGTTATGGCAGCGCGGACGATTCTTGCTTATCAAAACTGTCGCCAAGAACCGAATCTCGACGAGCTGTTTAGCGATCGAACCAAGCAATGGGGTTTACCTAGATGCGTCGGCGAAGAGCTGCTCTGGCATGACTGGCAGCCATCAGCACCGCTAGTAATCGGGCGTTATGGTATTCCAGAACCCCATCCCAGATCGCCGCTGATGATGCCAAATCATATCGATCTGATCCTGGTTCCGGCTGTAGCGATCGATCGCCGTGGTTATCGGTTGGGTTATGGGGGTGGTTATTACGATCGCTTATTCGCAGATCCCCTGTGGCGCAAGATTCCGACAATCGGCATTGTCTTTGATTTTGCTCATATAGATCTCGCTTTGAGCATCGATCCTTGGGATATTCCGTTAGATGCAGTTTGTACAGAATCGGGGTTGACTAGTTTTTATGATGGATAGAGAAAATTTCTTTGTTTAAAACGAGTGCGGTATTTTGGCTGCCTTCTGCTAATCAAGATCGACACATCGCAGAGACATTCTATAGGTATATTGATTAATATCAATATACCTATAGAATGGGCATCGATCCTACAGGTACATCGATCGACAAGAATTATAATTTGGGCGAGATCTTGTGCCACTCTGTAGACTGCTCGTAAACATGAGCAACTTGAAGCAAGAGATCCTCGCGTAGTACATTACTAATTAATTGCAACCCGATCGGCATTCCTTTGTCATCAAAGCCGCAGGGGATGCTAATCCCTGGCAATCCAGCGAGGTTGACGGGAATAGTCATCAAATCAGAAAGATACATGCTCAACGGATCGGCAGTTTTCTCACCAGCTTTGAATGCAGTCGTCGGTGCAGTCGGGGTAATCAGAATATCTACTTGACGAAAAGCTGCTTCAAAGTCTTCCTTAATCAGAGTCCGCACTTTTTGAGCTTTGAGATAATAGGCATCGTAATAACCCGCTGAGAGCGCGTAGGTACCAAGCATGATCCGCCGTTTTACTTCCGCACCAAATCCGGCGGCTCTAGTCTGAGTGTACATCGACATCAGATTGTCGGCTTCTACCCGAAATCCATATTTGACACCATCATAGCGGGCTAAATTCGCTGACGCTTCTGAGGGGGCGATGACGTAATAAGTGGGTAATCCATAGCGGAAGCGGGGACAGGAAATTTCTTGGACTTCTGCGCCGAGGGAGCGAAAATGCTCGATCGATTGGCGGACTGATGCGGCGACTTGGGGATCCAAACCTTCACCAAAAGTTTCGGTAATGACGCCGATTTTTAAACCCTTGGGTAGATCTGGAGTCAGTAATTGAGAGTATTTGGGAATCTCAATCTTGAGACTAGTAGAATCCTTGGGATCGTAACCTGCGATCGCTTCGAGTAAGATGGCGGCATCTTCCACCGTCCGCGCAAATGGCCCAATTTGATCCAAGGAAGAAGCATAAGCAACTAGTCCAAATCTCGACACCAACCCATAGGTCGGTTTTAGCCCCACCACGCCACAAAAAGCCGCAGGTTGACGAATCGAGCCACCAGTATCGGAACCAAGCGATACAACGCATTCTGACCCAGCTACAGCCGCAGCCGAACCGCCGGACGATCCACCAGGTACTCGCTCCAAATCCCAAGGATTAGCAGTGACTTGGTAGGCAGAATTTTCGGTGGAACTACCCATCGCAAATTCATCGAGGTTGGTTTTACCCAGGGATACCGCGCCTAAATCTTGGAGCTTTTGGGTAACTGTGGACTCATAGGGTGGCACAAATCCAGCCAGAATTTTGGAACCACAGGTGGTTTCGATCCCTTTGGTACACATATTATCTTTGAGCGCGATCGGAATTCCGGCTAAAAGTGGGATGTCTTCCCCTGCGGCGATTTTGGCATCTACCGATCTCGCCTGGGCGAGGGCTTGGGTGGGAGTAGTCCGCAGAAAACTGCGGAGTTGAGGTTCGAGTTTCTGGACACGATCGATCGCTTCTGTCGCGATTTCTACTGCCGATCGTTGTTTTGTGACAAGCTGATGATGCAACTCGCGGATGGATCCCATGTGAGTTAGGGATTAGGGATTAGGGATTAGGGATTGGGCTTTAGGCTTTAGGCTTTAGGCTTTAGGCTTTAGGCTTTAGGCTTTAGGCTTTAGGTGTTAGGGATAGAGAGACGCTTACCAAACAGCAGAAGCTATGGCTTCGGGGTTTAAAGCTGACAGCCTAAAGGTGCGATAGTTGGTGTTAGTCCTTTCTAAATCTTCCAACTAACTGTCAACTGTCAACTGTTTAAGGCATATAACCTCAAGCCTCAAGCCTAATCTTACCTTACCAGTCACTAGCTACTAGCCACTAGCGTAAACAGTGAAATTTCTGGACGACAGTTGAACCGAGCGTAGAGTTTAATCATCCGGCATTGCTGGTTTAAGGTATGATTTTGGATTTTTAAAACCAATCTAGATCCCAATCCACTATCCTCCCATCGGTAGTAACACTCGAAATTTTGAACCAACACCGATTTGACTGGCAACTGAGATCGAGCCGCCACAACGAAGGAGGATATTTTGAACGATGGTTAACCCTAAACCCGCACTATTATTATCGTCGTCTGCCGAGCTACGGATGCGATAAAAGCGATTAAAAATTTTAGGCATCTCTGCTGGTGGAATACCGATACCTGTATCGAGAAACTCCAAGCGCACATATTCGTCTTGTACCGCAGCTTGGACAAAAACTCGTCCCCCGCTGCGGGTGTATTTGATGCCATTGTGCAATAAGTCGATCGCAATTTGCCGTAACCAGGTTTCAACAAAGATAACAGGCGGTAAATTATCGGCTATAGTATAACCCAGCCTCACCCCTTTTTCTGCTGCTAGTGGTTGATAGGTGCTAACTATCCCTGGAATAATTTGAGATAGTTGGAGCGGAATTATTCTAGCTCGATCTGAGATGCGATCGAGTGCTATCAGTCGATTTACACCGCTAATTAGTGAGTTTTGACGCTCGCATTCACCCCCAATCAGCCCCAGATATCTCTGCCGTTGGGGTGGCTTAATTGTTGGGGATTCAAGCAACTTTAGAGCTGTTTTAATATTAGTTAATGGCGTACACAACTCTTGCATTAGGTGCTCGATCAGCTCATCTTTCAAGTCACCCAGGCTTAGTTTTGGAGTGGAGGGTTTTTCCATTAACGGTGGAATGGTGAATGGTGAATGGTGGATGGTGGATGGTGGATGGTGGGCAGCATCTATGTTTTAACCCGACCCTAACAACCCAATTATCAATTATCAATTATCAATTATTAATTAATTTAATTATCCAAATTTCTCGATCAGGGCAATACGAGCTTGTTCGCGATCGTCAAAATGGATTTTCTCGGTGCCGAGGATTTGATAATCTTCATGTCCTTTGCCAGCAATCAATACCCCATCGCCAGCAGCCGCGATCGAAATAGCCCGCGCGATGGCTTGTGCCCGATCTGCAATCACTTCGACGCCTGTTGTGCGGTGGATGCCGCTGACGACATCTTGGAGAATTTGGGCGGGATCTTCCGTGCGAGGATTATCTGATGTGACGATCGCTACATCGGCAAGTTCGGCGGCAATTTTACCCATCTGGGGACGTTTGGTGCGATCGCGATCGCCACCACAACCGAATACACAGATGACCTTACCATGAATGAAGGGACGTGCAGCGGTGAGGAGGCTTTCTAAACTATCGGGAGTATGAGCATAATCGACGATCGCGGTGATATTCTGCTGGGGTGAAACTTGGACGCGTTCCATTCGTCCTGGTACGCCTGGAAAGTGCTCCATTGCTGCCACGATCTGCGCTAAGTCTATGCCCAAGTGTAAAGACGCCCCTACCGCCGCCAAGAAATTTTCGAGGTTGAAATCGCCAACTAGCGGCGATCTGAAGCTAATTTCACCATGAGGTGTATGGAGTTTTCCGGTGACTCCGGTTTGCTGGTATTCCAACTCGCTCGTCCAGAGATCGGCAGATGAGTCGGTGGTACTATAGCTCCAGACTCGTGCGGCGGGGAGGCGATCGATTAGTCTTTTACCATACTCATCATCCAAATTAACGATCGCGCGTCCAGTCAGATATTCAGGGCTAAATAACAGTGCTTTAGCTTGGAAATAATTTTCCATATTTTGGTGATAATCCAAGTGATCCTGAGTGAGATTGGTAAATACACCTACCTCAAATGGACAGCCCATCACTCGCCCCTGATCCAAGGCATGAGAACTAACTTCCATTAGTGCTACTTGACTTCCAGCAGTCAGAGCTTGGGCTAGTTGCTGTTGGAGATCGACAGCAAAGGGGGTAGTATGAGTAGCTGTTTTTTGGTAACCTTGCCAGCGGGTGTAGAGGGTGCCGAGCAGGGCTGTGGAAATCTGGGCTTGGGCGAGTAAATATTCAATGATGTGGGTGGTAGTGGTTTTGCCATTTGTACCTGTGACACCGACCATTTTGAGCGTATGGGCTGGATGATGGTAAAAGGTACTGGCTAGAGCTGCACAAGCCGCCACCATATCTGTGGCGATGATGAGATTATCGCCAGTGGGGGGATGGACGGTGGCTGCTGCGGGTGAAACTACCGCCCCAATTGCGCCTAAATCGATCGCGCCTTGCCAAAATTCCCCGCCATCAACTCTGGTTCCAGGCATCCCGATAAATAAGTCTCCAGCAGTACAAGCATGGGAGTTAGTCTTTAAGCCAGTGACTTCTAGCTCTAGGCTGGGATGGCTGCTGGAGTAGCTAATTTGGCTTTGAGTCAGGAGTTCGCGTAGTTTCATAAATTTGTGGGGAGTTAGGGGTTGTAAGGCTAGTCGATCCGATCGATAAAGACAAAGCTAGTAATCTAGTTTAAAACCTGCCTGCCCTCACTTGGGGTACATAAGTTTATTTGAGTTGTTGCTTAGTTTTTTAGCCCACCCCAACCCTTCCCCGATCAAGGGAAGGGAATAGAGCCTCCTGTCGATTGCGAGTATTGTTGCAAAATTTTTTGGACATGGGCTGCGTCCGCACGGGGTGAAAAGCGAGGGATCGGGCGATCGACACCATCAGCTTGTAAATATAGTACAGGGATTTCGTATTGATATCGATCGAACCAGGCAGGATTGGTAGTGATATCTCGGATCTCTAGCTGAATATCTAGATCGGTGATTTGCTCTAGTTTTTCTTGTAAGCTTTCACAGAGATGGCAACCAATTTTGCTGTAGAGGATTAAGTGCATCAGATTTGAGCGAAACAATCGAAGTTATTCAGTACAATACAATAACTGGTGACGATCGACATAAATTAGTTATTTCCTCGTCCGATTAGTACTAGCGTGTTGGCAATCGAATAGAATTTGATGGAAGAGCTTTTATATATCGAAATACCTACGCCAGATATCGATCGAGTTCGATCGTGGTTGCAGCAAGAATGGCAGCCAAATCTGGGAGTGTCAATTATTACCCCTGAAGGACTGAGGTTACAATTTCCAGCCGCCGTGACAGCCACAACGCCCAGCACAGAGTTATCGATTTTTGTGTGGTCGTTGCAACGGACTACATATCTGAAGGTGTTTCGCTGGGGGGATCGATCGATCGCTGGAGAAGAGCGGATCGTACGAGCATTGACGGCAAAAATCCGCCAAGAATTTCCCACCACTCATCCTGCGCCACCAGAGATAGATCTCACTCACCAGTCAATTTTTGCGGCGTTGGAGCCTTATTACCCAACCACAGTCAAATATTTTCGGAAGATGCCCAACGGAGAGGCAGATCTTCAGCGGGTGTACTGGTGGGAAAAACGCTGGCGCGAAGGGGTAAAAAATCCTCAACAGCCCAAACAGGTATTATTTCGCGTGGATGATACATCTCACCTGACGACGCCCAGTCAGCCGAAATACGATCTGATCTACGTTGGTGGCGCATTAGGAGTAGTCCATGCTGCGGTGATGGCACGGTTGGGCTATCGGGTGCTGTTATTGGAGCGGCTACCATTTGGACGCATGAATCGGGAGTGGAATATCTCGCGTGATGAATTTCAGCGACTGATCGATCTGAATCTATTTACGCCTGCTGAGTTTGAAGGGGTGATCGCGCGGGAATATGCAGACGGGTTTAGTAAGTTTTTTGATGCTAATAATCCGCAAAATTGTCAGGCAAAAGTATTGTCTACGCCGACGGTGCTAAATATCTGTCTAGATGCCGAAGCATTATTGCGCGTCTGTGGGGACAAATTGCGCCAAGCAGGTGGGGAGATTTGGGATGAGACGGAATTTAGCCGTGCGGATATATCGGGGCAGGAAACGGTCGTCACGAGCAAACATTTGCCAACTGGGGAAATCAAAATTGCGCGGGGGCGACTGTTGGTAGATGCGATGGGGACAGCTTCGCCGATCGCGTGGCAATTGAATGGTGTCCATGCTTTTGATAGTGTATGTCCGACAGTGGGGGCGGCGATCGCCAGCGGGTTCGAGCCGGAAGTATGGGATGCCAAATATGGGGATGTGTTATTTAGTCACGGGGATATATCGCGGGGACGCCAACTGATTTGGGAGTTATTTCCAGGTGCGGGTGAAGAGATCACCGTTTATTTATTCCACTACCATCAGGTAAATCCCGAAAATCCTGGCTCGTTATTAGAAATGTATGAGGATTTCTTTACGATTTTGCCAGAGTATCGGCGGTGCGATCTGGATAAACTAGTCTGGCGGAAGCCGACATTTGGCTATATCCCTGGGCACTTTACGGTCAGCAGTAGCGATCGAGTGGTAGCATTCGATCGGACAATCGCGATCGGCGATGCAGCATCCCTCCAATCGCCGCTGGTATTCACCGGATTTGGTTCGCTAGTTCGCAATCTCCCCCGACTCACTCACCTGCTCGATACCGCCCTCAAGCACGATTTACTCGATCGAGATGCACTCGATCGGATTCGGGCTTATCAAAGTAATGTGGCAGTGACATGGCTATTTTCCAAAGGGATGATGGTACCCACGGGCATGTCTTTACCACCCGCACGGATTAATGCGACTCTCAATACTTTCTTTGGACTACTGGCAAATGAACCGCCAGCAGTTGCCGACACATTTATCAAAGATCGTACCGATTGGATCACTTTCAATCGACTCGCACTCAAAGCGGCGAGTCAAAATCCCGCCCTCCTGTGGTGGATTTGGAAGATTGCTGGAGCTAAGGATATTTTCCGGTGGTTGGTTAGCTATGTAATTTTTAGTTTAGATGCGATCGTCAACTTTCTATTTAGTAGTTGGGTGCCATCCTTGGCAATTCAAATCCAACCCTGGCTAGAGTCTAGATCTCCACGCTGGTGGTTGCGTCTGCTGGCTTTTAGTTACACGCTCAAAGCTGGTACCCGCTCGGCTTCATTTACCAGAAGAGGGCGGGATGTCTGAAAGCCCTGTCTCTGAAGAGCAGGGTTATATATTATAAAAATACAAACACTAACAACAACAACAGCGTAGTTAAATACTAGCATTCTTATAACGCTATGTAAACTATTGATTACTTATTTCTTTATCGTCTATTATGATAGACTTAGTACATCTCCACTAAATA
>NZ_JBGSQZ010000268.1:0-5415 GCF_041737865.1 Chamaesiphon sp. | reverse complement strand
ACTATAAAACGCCGTAAAGGTGGCATTGTGATAGTAGCTTCTATTACTAATGATACCTCTAAGGAAGCTATCCAGATTCTTCGGAGTCTCTGATAGGAAGCCCACACCTACCCGCTTCGGGAGGTGTGTGGAGGATGTCACCTTAGAGGTGGGAGAATGTCAATCTACACTTTCGGCAATCACTCGATAGCGCATCCATCCCTGATCGTCAACTAAATCTGGATTAAAACCTTCGACATCTCCATCTCCCACATTATGGTAAACTCGATGGTCGAGAACTTTAGTAATAATATGCTTTTGATTATCAATAAATATCACACCACCTATCCAAGGCTTCTCATCGGATAACAAGTCAAAATCTTGATAAGTTTCAACAGACTGAATTGACATAAGTTTAAAATTGGTTGTTTAGGATTAAATCGTCACAAAATATTACTATCTACCACTATGAAAGATTCAGTCCGAGAATCTAGACTAGTTCTTCTTTACGCTTAATTTCCCACATATTCATCAGCCAATCTTCCAGAGTAACCCGAACTATTCCATTCGGCGATCGATAAGAAAAAGCTTCTTGTTGACCTTCAATTTCTGGATGCCATGCTACAACCTCTCCATAAGTCGGAACGTATGGACTCGATAGGCTAACTAGATCGCCTTCTCGAATAGAGTGAAACTTTTTGCGTAGGTTAAATAAAATTGTATTTTCGTAACTCATTGGCTGTGGTTTCCAATATTTACAAAGATCTTTGCTAACTTCGGCAAACGTACCAATATACCAAACATAGTCACCATCACCGCTAAACTCCCAATAATCCCCTTCGTTGGGAAACCGACACAAAAATCCGGCTAGCTCAGTGTCGATATATGCATTAGGATCGGTCGGGTCTTGCTGGAATATCCGACCCTTGATGATAATATCTCCACTCTTATTGTCGATCGAAACGACTTCATCCTTGAGTTCGGCAGAAAATTCTTGAGCAAAAATGTGTGAGGGCATAGAATAAATGACGATCGATAAGTGACAGAGCTAATGATTAGATGAAATAGTCGAAAGAGTAGCGATCTTAACTATCCAAAAATTTCAAGTCCGATCTCCTGTAGATCGGACTTGAAAACTATTACTTCGGTCTTGCCGATGGTAAAGGTAGTGCCGCAGCTTGTTCTGCTGGTGTCATCGGAATCAAGGCTTGAATTTTGAAAGATATGCTAATTGGGGCTTCGGGCTGAACGATAGGTTTACCCTGAGCGTTAAAAACTGCTTTTTGAGGATCGGGAACTATCGCTCGAAACTCTTTAACCAGAAGTAATTGATCCAGTCTTTCGATCGTGCGAAAGATCGACTGAAGTTGGTCGAAGTTACCTTTGACATCAACTTGTACGCCTTTGCGTTTGATCTTATTGTTCAAAGCTGCACCTAGCGAACTATCCGCAACCACGGCAGCACCGCTACTCCCAGTACCCGCAACAGGCACATCTGGTCTAAACCCTTGCAACTCTCCATTACGAATATTAACCAATTTATTAAGGTCGAGCAAAAGCGTATCCAGTTTTTTATCGCTAGCAAATAGTCCCACTACTAGCTTCTTCTGGACATTAGCGCGTTCTAAATTACGCTCGGCAGCAGCAATTTGAGTTGCTGTATTTCTACGCTGTTGAATCTGGTCTTGAATCTGAGCTAGCTTAGTTTCTAGCTCCTGATTTTTAGTCGATTGCGGTTGCACGAAATTCAAATACAAGTATCCAGAAAGTCCCATTCCCGCCACAGCAATACAGGAACCGATCGCAATCGGATTAAATGTAACACCAAAGATCGATGGATATGCTGGCGCAGTGACAAAAGAAGTGTTAGTAACTAACTCGCTCTCGATAAACTCACTATTATATGTCATGGTTTAATCACCTGATATTGTTGAAGACTTCTAAGTCGAGTTACCAATCCAACGGCACCTTTACGATCCAATTCATTCATCAATGCCGTAGCCGGAACACGTTTCAGCGTTGTTTGGATCGTATAAGCAACTGTTTTTGGTAGCTCAAGACGGCGTGAGTTGTTCGTATTTGTCATCTGTGAATCGATAACAGACAACGCCCCTCCTTGAACCAAACTAGCCGAGACTAACTGAGTCTCTTCTGGATTGAAAAAGGCTGATTGCTTAAGTGTCAACATGAAATTATTGACTTCATCAAAAGATTTAGCTTTACCAGTAATTTCCAGTTTACTACTCGGCACATCTGCTGGCAGCATAGCAACTGCACTCGTACCAGCAATAGCAACAGGTACGATTGGCGCGGCTGCGATCGGACTAGCTACTGATGTCGCAGGCTTGGCAGCAGCCTCTGGGTTGGGAGGAGTGCGAATTTTGTCAAGCAAACCACCTTTAGGTGCTCCTGTTACAGGAGCTACTGGAACCACTGGCACCACTGGTCTAAATTCTGTTTGAGTAACACTGGAGATTTGTACTCCTTGAGGCACATTTTCTCTTAAATCTTGCAATACAGCCGACCAAGGCTGAACTTGATTAAAGACACTAGCTAGCGATTGAGTTTCGTCACTAACTTGACGAAACTCGCTCGTAAGTTGTGCTAAACGGGCATCTTGAGCTTTGAGACTACCAAGTTTTGCATCTAAGTCTTTTTGTTTGGCTTCGAGTTGACCGAACTGCTGATTAGACCAAAACCAACTACCACCACTAGCCATCAAAGCCAGCGCAGCCGCGCCAATCCCGATAAATAACGGCAGTTTGTCATATTTGGTAGGCACCGCGACCGTGTTAGTACTGAAGTCGGTAAGAACACCTGTTTCATCTTCAGAGCGTTCGCGGAGTAAGTTAATATCTAGACTGTACATGTTGTTATATCTCGCGCATTCCTAATCCCAGAACTACTGCTAGTCCGGGGCGTTGACCGTTGGGAATATCCATTTCTGGCATCAAGCCCAATCCGCTAATCGGATCGATTTGAATGGCAGGAATATTCAATCGTTGAGTAAAAAAGAGGTCGAGTTGTCCCAAACCACCCCCTGGCCCAGCAAGAAGTAATTGTTCGAGTTTGAACTTTTGGCCGTTATGACTCATGTAAAAGTCAATACTGCGACGAACTTCATCAGCCAATTCTACCAAAATTCGCATCATTGCCCCCATTCCTGGATTAACACTAGTCATACCTTGACTACGCTCGTCGATATTATTTGCCGACATATCGGGAATTGTAATCTCTTGCAAGACTTCTGAATTCCTATTTAAGGGCAAATTCATCGCACTGCTAAGGGCTTCTTGCAGTTGAAAAGTGCCAATTGGAACGGTGCGATTGAATTGAGGAATACCATTGACGACGATCGCGATTTCGGTACAATCAAATTGAATATCGACTAGCACTACTGCGTCTTGAGGTGCAAATTGGCGCAATTGTTCTTTAATCGTTCTGAGGACGGCAAAGCTGCTAATCTCTAGCACTTTCACTTGTAAGCCAGCATACTGAAAAGTTTCAAGATAACTATCAGTAACTTCCTTGCGAGTTGCAGCCAGCATTACCTGCACTTTATCCAATCCGTCTTCGTCGGTAACTAAATCGAGTTTTTGATAGTCAAGATCGACTTCTTCACGCGGATATGGCAGATGTAATGCTGCTTCTTGGTGAAGGATCAGATCTCGTAATTCTCGATCGTTTAGCTCGACTGGTAGCGGAATCAGCTTGATCGTTGCTTCCCGCGTTGGCACTGAAGTTGCAACGTAAGTAGCTGTAATCTTATTCTGACTTAACGTCGTCCGCACTAAGTCGCCTAATTCTTGAGCATTAATGATTCGCCCTTCCTCAAAAAAACCTTCAGGAACTTCAGCAGAACAGAGATGTACGATTGTTACAGCCGCACCTTTTTTCTGAAGTTGAGCGATATTGATCCGCTCGGAACCAAGTTCGATTGCTACCCCAGTGCCACTCTTTGAAAATAGACTTTTTAATCGATTCAGCATTTTGATTTATTACTCACAGTCTAGAATACATCGCAACACTCCGTATTTATTTTTAAAATATTGTAAAAACAAATACGATAGTAAATTTTACCATTAAAAATGGTCGGAAATTGAATTTCGAGATTTGCTAACAATCATATAGCTTTTAATCGCACTTAATATCCGAGTCGATACCTGGGGGACAGACTGATTGCCATCAATTCTAATCATCTTGCTAGGAAATTCTTTGGCTATCTGACTATAACCAAACCTAACTCGACTCAAGAAAGACTCATCATAAATATGCCGAGTAGACTTGTCATCTCTTTGCTCATTGCGTTTTCTACATACTTTCAGAGGAGTATCGATCCAAAACATCAAATCTGGTTGTAAATTATCAGTTGCGATTTCATTTAGGGAATCAATCAGTGATGCGTCGAGATTATTGCCATATCGTTGATAAGCGATCGTGCTAGCTGTATATCGATCGCACAAGACAATCTTACTCTCAGCCAGAGCTGGTCGAATGTTCTTATCTAAATTCTCAGCTCGATCGGCTTCAAACAATAATAATCTTGTTTTATCACTGATATTATTTTTTTCAATTAATAAGTCCCTAATTCGATCTCCTAGCGTACTCGGTTCTTTAGCTTTAGCTACTTGATAACCAAGCTCCCACAATTGTGCGTAAATAGCATCTACCTGAGTAGATTTCCCGCAACCATTAATCCCTTCAAAAGCAAAAAACATACGGTATATCTGGTAATTACCAGCATCGATCTTAACGATCGATGCTGTTTTAAAGTTGAATTATTTTCCGATCATTAATCGAGCATCAACGCCAGGAGTGTAATTCACCTGACCTTGAGTATCGCTGAGAACTTGCGGCGTTAATAGCATGACAACTTCTTGACGTTGATTGGTTTTGTTAGTACTACGGAACAAAGCACCGAGAATCGGCAGATCCCCTAGAATTGGCACTTTAGAAACACTAGTACGATCGGATTGCTGAATGATTCCCGATAAAATTAACGTTTGACCATCGCGCAAACGAATTTCACCAGAGTTCATCGTCCGCGACTGTAGCAAACTAATTTCGCCGTCGGCTGTAGTAATAGTGTTTCCGATCGAACTCACAGTAGGCGCAACTGCCACCGAAACATATCCGTTATCATCAATACGATTGACCGTAATATCTAAAGTTAAACCTGCTTTATTGATGATGGGCTTTCTATTACTAGTAACCGCGCCAGTTCCGGCTACGCTAGTAGTTTCAAATCCCCCAAAAACATCTTGAGTCAAATTAACCGTCGATTTTTGACCTTCTTGAACGACTAAGGTCGGATCTGTCAGAATCTTGCCGTTACCACTCACAATTTGAGCTTGAAGTGTTGAAAGAAATTTGCTAGGAACTTGATAGTTAGAAGGCACTGCATAAGTATATACAGCAGGAGCACCAGCCGTTATC
>NZ_JBGSQZ010000246.1:0-11452 GCF_041737865.1 Chamaesiphon sp. | reverse complement strand
CCACACCGATCCCTTCCCGAACTCGGAGGTGAAACGCTCGCACGGCGACGATAGTTGGGGGGTTGCCCCCTGTCAAAATAGCTCGATGCCAAGCTCAATCTTGCTACTAATATGAAGCCCTCAATCAACGATTGAGGGCTTTTTTGCATTCTGGCTATGCTTAATATTAGTGGACTTCTGCTTATTTGATTCTGCAAATATAAAAGAAATATGGTGTGTCAGTGAAGGATCTCAAGCAAAAGATGGGAACGCTATTCATAACGGTGATTGTTGTAGCTTTTCCCTTGAAATGCAGTTCAGATCTAAAATTTTTCATAACTAGATTTTTTTGAGTACATTTGAGAATAGTTTATGCCGAGCAAATCCTTAGATAAATCAGTAGAATACGACGAATCCGAATTAGATAAATCAGTAGAATACGACGAATCCGAATCCGCATCAGAACTGGATTGTAACGGCATAAACATGGATGACAATAGCCTACGAACATCTTTACCTGAGTTATTTGAAGATGAGCTGGATAGTACAGTAGTTCCGGCTGCTGAGAAAAATATTTACTATAGCAAGGATTTAGTCCGATTATATCTTCAAGAAATTGGTAAAGTGCGATTGCTGCTTAGAGATGAAGAGATCTCTGAAGCAAAAGTCGTTCAACGTTACGTACAGTTGCTCGAATTGCGTACCAATGCAGCAGCAGCAGCGAAATTAGGACAAAGTGACGACAGCGCAATGTTACAATACGTCGAAGCGATCGAAATTCACGATCGATTGACAGCCCAATTGGGGCATCGTCCTTCGCCTGAACGCTGGGCGAGTACCGTGGGTGTCTCCTTTGGAGAACTCAAGCCTAGATTGGCGGCTGGCAAGCAAAGATGGGCGAAATTAGCAAACGTAACGGTTGCTGAAATTGATGCCATTCAGTTGGCTGGTAACCGCGCTAAGGAACATATGATTAAGGCGAATCTCCGCCTAGTCGTCTCTGTTGCTAAGAAATATCAACATCGCGGCTTGGAACTCTTAGATCTGATCCAAGAAGGAACGATGGGTTTGGAGCGTGCTGTAGATAAATTTGACCCTACTAAGGGTTATCGGTTTAGCACCTATGCTTACTGGTGGATTCGCCAAGGAATCACTCGTGCGATTGCGACACAAAGTCGGAATATTCGGCTTCCCGTGCATATTACGGAAAAACTCAATAAGATTAAAAAAGTCCAACGTGAATTAAGTATCGAAACTGGACGTGCGCCGAGATTAGAGGATGTCGCTAAGGCTCTGGATATGACGCTGGTGCAATTGCAAGAAGTGTTGATGCGCGTCCCTCGATCGGTATCATTGGATGTCAAGGTGGGGAAAGATCGAGATACCGAATTGGGAGATCTGCTCGAAGCTGACGAAGTGACACCAGAACAACTAATGATGCGGGAATCACTTCAGGGAGAACTCGTGCAATTGTTGGCAGATTTGACCGATCGAGAGCGCGAGGTGATCTGTCTCCGGTTCGGGCTAGGATACAATCACGCGCATTCTCTGGCTGATATCGGGCGGGTACTAGAACTATCCCGCGAGCGCGTCCGCCAAATCGAATCTAAGGCTCTCCAAAAACTTCGCCAACCGAAACGCCGCAATCGCGTTCGGGACTATTTAGAATCGATGAATTAGCAGTTTGGTAGTGACGGTTCATAAATTATTACTACCAAGATAAATCGCTGGTGCTGAGTAAATCCTATATTCACCGATTGGCTTATTTAGGATCGCTATATGTTACCTTGATTTCTTCAATTAGGTCGTAGAGTAAGGATTCAATTTTGATGACTGTTTGCCGGCGCTGCATTTCAGCACCGATCGATTGAGTGAAGTTCTCGGCGAGACGACGGCTGAGTTTGGCACTGTTGGGGTCTTCTAGGACTTTTGTGAGGGCTGTATAGATGGATGTGGAAACTTCTTTGACGACTCGATCGATCGCTTGTGCGGGCATTTCGCCGACACCTGGAAGCCGTTGAAGATTGCGATAGGCGGGAGATTCTAATAAAGCTTTTTGAAATAAGTGGCGCAAAATTGCTTCTAAGTCTGGTTGAATTTTGGGGATGACTCGATAGACAACTATTTCTAAAATTAGCTCGACAAAAACTTCAATTTCGTTGACGTTATTTAAGTCTATATGTGGTGTGTTGAGATAGCTATGGATGAGCCGAGTTATCTGTCCAGATCTAATTGCAGTCTGGGTTTGTTGTAATGTTTGGAGGATCACTCCCTCTGTTAGTTCGTTGACAATTTGACCGACAAATAAGCGATTGAGTTCTGATTTGACTAAACTTAGATCGATTAATTTTGCTTGCTGCAACCGGATGATGACCGGAATTATCCGTAAAAATTGGGCGAATGGTAATAATAAAATCAGATCGTACCAGCGGCGGATAACTACTTGTTGCCAGCTAAGTTGACGATTGTGACGGCGGACAAAGAAAATCCTGCCTAATAGCTCACCTGCAAAAATACCGATAAAAATCAGATCGATCTGCCAAAAATTATCGACATAGTTACCAGATTGATTTAATTTGCGGTAATAATTGGTAACGAGTAAAGGTTTAATCTGGCGATCGTAAAATGCGATTTCTCGCTCCCAGCCAACTTTGGTAAGGTAAGCTTGACTCCAGAATGTAGCAAAGGCACCTTTGGCTGATTGATTTTGGATGCGATCGCGGAGATCGTTTTTGATTTGTTCGAGATTACCAGTTTTACCAGCTACTTGAAAGGGATTATTTTGAATCATACTCACGCTGAGAGTATCCAAATCTTGCAGCCAACTTTGGGTTTGAGATGAGGCTAATCCAGTTTGTTTGACTGTGAGTTTGAGTTGTTCGACAGCGTTTAGATAACGTTGGGTTTCACGATGGGGTTCGATCCCTTTAACTCGATCGTATCGCACGACGATCGGCAGATTGCGGAAGTAAAAATCGCGACAGGGAATATAAGTAAGGTCGAATATCGATACTATAAATCCGAGCGAGGCAATCGTCGCCATCGATCGCTCAAACCACAAGTTTTTGCGAGTAGTGGGTGAAAACACCAAAAGATTTTAGAAAGTATGCAGGTTACGCCACTTATTTTAAGGTATTTTGGCTATACGGATGGAAAAATAGCAGGTTTTACTCCAAATGGCGATCGAGCAAAATTTTAACTGGAACAAGCTACAAAATGGCTCGGATATTCGCGGGATTGCCCTGGAAGGTGTCGTAAATGAAAATGTCAATCTCACCCCCGAAATAGCCAAAATTCTCGGTCAAGCCTTTGTGACATGGCTCTCACACAAGGTAAATAAACCCAGTACCGAACTGATTGTAGCAGTGGGACGCGACAGCCGTCTGTCTGGCCCAGCAATTATGCAGGCTACGCTCGATGGGATTACTGCTGTCGGGAGTCAGGCGTACGATTTTGAGATGGCTTCGACTCCGGCGATGTTCATGAGTACGATTACCGCCGGATTTGAGTGCGATGGAGCGATTATGCTCACCGCGAGTCATTTACCATTCAATCGCAATGGGTTGAAGTTTTTTACTGCGCAAGGTGGTTTAGAAAAGAAAGATATTTCCGATCTTCTGGCGTTAGCTGCAACTAATAATTTTGAGATTGCAGCGGTGAAGGGTAGGATTACTAACCGCGATTTTATGTCGGTATATGCTCACCAATTTGTCGAGCAAATTCGATCGAGTGTCAATCATCCGACTAATTTCGATCGACCGTTAGCAGGGCTAAAAATCATCGTTGATGCAGGTAATGGTGCGGGGGGATTTTATGCCGATCGCGTGTTGCAACCATTAGGTGCAGACACTACAGGGAGCCAGTTTCTAGATCCTGATGGTACATTTCCCAATCACGTTCCCAACCCTGAAGATCCGACGGCAATGGCGGCAATTTGTCAAGCGGTAATCGCGCATCAGGCTGACTTTGGGATTATATTTGATACGGATGTCGATCGATCGGCGGCGGTAGATAGTACGGGGAAAGAACTCAATCGCAACCGCCTAATCGGATTGATTAGCGCGATCGTTTTACAGGAGCATCCTCAGTCTACAATTGTGACTGATTCGATTACTTCTGATGGCTTGACACAATTTATCGAGCAGGATTTGGGGGGAACTCATCATCGATTTAAACGTGGATATAAAAATGTCATCAATGAGTCGATGCGGCTGGATCGATCTGGGCAAGAATCCTGGGTAGCGATCGAGACTTCTGGACATGCTGCGATGAAGGAAAATCACTTTCTCGACGATGGTGCATATCTAGTCAGTAAACTATTAATCGAGCTAGCTAAGTCTAAATTGGCAGATCGATCGTTGACAGATCTGATTGCTAATTTACAAGAACCTGTTGAGAGTCAAGAGTTGCGAATCAAGATCGCTACCGAAGATTTTCAAGCCTATGGAAATAAAGTCATCGAGCAAATGCAAGCATTCGCAGCAAGTCAAACTGACTGGAAAATTGTCCCTAATAATTATGAAGGGGTAAGAGTTGCTTGTACATCTGAGATTGAGGATGGTTGGTACTTATTGCGATTATCTTTACACGATCCGGCTATTCCGGTGAATATTGAATCAAATGTAGCGGGTGGTGTCGATCGCATCAAGCAGCGGCTGTTATCATTTCTACAAACTCAGGAATCGCTCGATTTATCTGCTTTTTAAATAGTATTATCTACAGATAAATATTATAGATACTACCGAGGATTAGGATGGTGGGCACTGCCCACCATCCTAATTAACCGACCTATTACTGATTATTAGCTGTATGACGATTGCGAGGATCGAAGTAATATATAGTTCAGTCAGGTGGGCATTAATTATCGATCGTGTGTCGATAATTAATGCCCTGCTGCTATAAATCTGTGGGGACTATTGAGATCGAAGAAAATATGATGAATAATGACCTGAAACTATTTGGCTTACCTGCTCGGCAAGGTCGATGGCTATTTTTGCCTCTAGGCATTACCGCGATGCTCTGCTTGGGTACAGTTTATTCTTGGAGCATTTTTCGCAAGCCGTTGACGGCAGCTTTGACCAAGCAGGGCATCACAATTAGCTCGACAGATACCTTGCTTCCCTTTGCCACACTATTAGTAGTATTTGCCATTTTGATGCCGATCGCGAGTAGATATATCGAACGCTATGGTGCCGCAAAAGTAACCGCTGTCGGGGGGACGATTGTGGGCGTGGGCTATTTCTTTTCCAGTTTCGCAACCAATATTCCCCTGTTGGTTATTACTTACGGTCTGATTGCTGGAGCTGGCGTTGGGATTGTGTATGGCGTACCGATTGCAGTCACGGCGAAATGGTTTCCCGATCGCAAAGGATTAGCTGTCGGTTTAACTGTAGTTGGATTCGGTCTATCTCCATTGATTACCGCTCCCCTAGCGGGGTTGCTGATCGATACTTATGGCATCGACAGCACCTTTAGAATTTTCGGGATAGCTTTTACGGCGATCTTATGGGCGATAGCTACTCAGCTTCGATTTCCGCCCACAGACTGGCAGCCCAGTTCCCAGTTTGCTGCTAGCCCCGCGATCGCCGAGCCAGATCGGTTGTTGAGTTCGCCCAGCTTTTTTGCACTGTGGATCTGCTATGCGATTGGGTCTCTGGCTGGCCTGATGGCGGTGGGGATTGCCAGTAATGTGGGCAAGGAAATTATCGGACTCGATCCCAGCATGGCGACTGCTTCAGTATCGATTTTTGCAATCTTTAACGGTGTCGGTCGCCCGTTATTCGGTTGGTTGACCGATCGACTCAAGCCTAAAATGACGGCAATTATCTCTTATGTGCTGATTTTGATCGCCTCGATCGTCATGCTCAATACTGGTAAAGGTCAGGTTGTCAATTACTTTTTTGCCTTTGGTCTACTGTGGTTGTCTTTGGGCGGATGGCTGGCGATCGCACCCACAGCCACGCTGTCAATGTTTAATCCTGTCAACTACACCAAAAACTATGGCATCGTTTTTACCGCTTACGGGGCAGGAGCTTTGCTGGGTACTCTAGTTGCTGGTAGTGCCAAAGATATTTTCGGTAGCTATACCAATGCTTTTATTCCGACGGCAATTCTCTCGATTGTGGGTATCTCGATCGCTACTTTCGCACTCAAGCCAGATGCCAAAAGTCAGCAAATTTTATCTTGAAGTTATTACTTCCAGTATGGATTTTGGGTCAGCTAGTCATCATGATTAATATCGACCGATTCAAAATCAGCTTGCTAAAGTAAATCGTGACATTCTTCAACCGTGCTGATGGGGTCGCTCGATAATGTCGATCGACCCCATCAGCACTTAACTGTCGTTAAAACTCTCGATCGATCTACTCAACAGCTTTCTGCACCACGATACCATCAACTTTTGAACTAATCTAATAGAGCTTTAATCGCAGTTAAACTAGCTTCATCTAAGTACTTTTCGTTACTTGCTACTACTGATGATAGGAAATTTTTTACTTCATCGTCTTCGATCGACCACACTACCTGACGATTGGAGATTGCTGCAGCGACGATCGTATTGACTTGAGCGGCTGTAAATTCTGTGTAGTAACTTAATTTGGCGATCGCTGCTTGAGTATTGGCGATCGATTGGCTGTTGACTAAATCTCTAATTAAAAATTCTTTATCCCGAACGCTAGCTAATGCGATATCAGGGAATTGTTCTTTACAGAAGCTAGATAACCGCTTGTAGAAGTAAATCTTTGTCTGTTTTCTATTATACCACTCAGTGAGTAGGAAATCACTAAATTCATCATCATTTAGTGCCGAGCAATAGTCTTTATCGCCAGTAATAAAATAGAGATCTTCGCCTTCTGGTGTTTCGTCGAGTAGACATTCCCAGTTAATTGCATCACCCAAGGAGTTATTCTTACCAGGTGGATTTCCTATCCCCATTCGGAATCTGGCTCGATCGAGTGTGGTAGGATGGTTTGTGAGCTTTTTTCCCAGACTGAAAAAGGATTTGATGATGCGATCGGCTTTGAGATTTTTAGCTTTAATATCGATCGCGATTTTAGCAGTTAGAGATACATGAGCTTGCTCATAATGCTTGAGTGATTCCCTAAGAATATCGATCTCTGGGTAGTCTTCACTGATTTGGGGATATTGAGGATTGAAAGTTTGGGTACGGAGGGATTTAATTGCGCCATCGATACGTTGTTCGCGGTTACGATTGAACTCGTCAATAATTTGGTCTGTAAGTAGTAGTGTAATCTTTTGTCTCTCGATCGCGTCAATCAATTTGTTGAGTTCGTTTAAATCTTCTTGATTGAGAGAATAAAAGGATAGTAAAATATTGGTATCTATAAAAAGCTGCATATATTGACTTAGGAGATAGTTAGACAGCGGTTTGGACTGGATTGTCCGATCGAGATGCAACACCGCCGATGATGAAAGGCTCGATGGCAGTGATTTGTCTGCCTGCATTATAACAAAATCCCGATCCAGTTCTCCGTAGTCGGGTCAGAAACAGTTCTGGTAGATAGTAAGTAAACGATCCAACAAATTTAAATATTGTCAATCCAACCGCGTAAAACAAGGTGAGAATGGCAGGGTTTTGCCTGCCCGACTCGATCGCAAATACACCCAAAGATTACGCTGCTAACTGTTTAGCCAATTAGGACTTCTTCTCATAGACCAGTTAGATCGATCGATAGAGATTGGACTTTTTTAGTGCCCTTTGGTGGTAAGAATTTAAAGATCGAACTATTGACATTGGGTCGAGGATTGCGATCGAGAATCTTTTCTGTCAGTGAAAATGTCCACCCATCTTTGGCATCGATGCCAGTAAATTCAACTTGCTTGAGGATTCCTGTCTGAGGTTGAACGAAACCATTAAATGTCCAGTTCTCCAGCTTATTTGTGTATGAATAAACATATAGTTCTTGCCCCTCAACTTGCCGCTTACTACCTTGCAAATCTTGAATATCGCGTTCGGGTAGAGCAGCTAAAAAGTTAGGGCTGGATGCTAAAGCAGCATTTAGCTCTTTGCGAGTGGGTTCCGTGACAGTCAAAAAGAAGATGGATGATATACCGACTAGATATGAATAGGGTTGTGCTTGAAATTTGGCGATGGTAGTCTGGGAATATTGACGACGATCGGGTCGATAGATCCAGACTCTCTGACGATCTGAAACAATCGTATAAGTCGCTGTTGGCGGCTGTCCTGGTCGAGCAAAAGTTAGTTCAGAGCGAAACTCACCGCTAGTTTGGGCGATCGTTTTAGTTTGAGCATAAATCTTGACATCCACGCCTTTGTCTTGGATGGTCATCACAAGCTGAGACTGGGTTGCAACTCGATTAGTCTGCAAAAAATCACCGAGAGCCTTACCCAACAATGTCAGATCTGGAGCAGTTACTGCTGGCTGCTGTGGCGGGAGCGGTGATGGCGATATAGGTGGGACTTGAGCCTGAGCGGTACTAGCCCAGCCGATGAGTGCCGTGGCAACGATTCTGAGTAATAATTTAGACATGCTATATGGATACGACAGGAGATATCTACCGATTGCCTAAACTTACTCAGACACTATAGAGTTGATTAATAACGAATTATTAGAGCAACCGTGAACGATTCTGCGATCGCACCTTCAGAAATTTTAGCAGCTATCCGTGCTGGACACTCCATCGCGCAGCTAGATCTGTATCGAGTCGATATGAGTGATGTCGAATTGCCAGGAGCCAACCTCAAGGGGTTAAACTCGATCGGAGCCGATTTTGGGAGAGCTAATCTGAGTGGTGCAGATTTGAGCGGTGCAGACTTACGAGGGGTCAATTTCAGCGATGCTAATCTGAGTGGTGCCAACCTTGCGGGAGCTTATCTCAATCGATCGCAATTGTACAAGACAAACTTGACTAGGACAGATTTAACTGGGGCTAAATTACAGGTAGCCAGGTATGACCACCATACCATTTGGGCGGAGGGGTTTGCTTATAAATCATCGGGCGCGATCGGCCCTGGAGCAATCCTCAACGGTGCCTATCTCAATACAGCCAATCTCCGCAATGTCGATCTCAGTGGCGCAAATCTACTGGGAAGTTATCTCAGTGGTGCCGACTTGACAGGTGCCAATCTCCAAAATGCTCGATTGAGTGGTGCAACGCTTCAGAAGGCATATCTGACTGGTGCCTCCCTTCGTCATGCACGGCTAAATGGGGTGAATCTAGCAGGTACCGATCTGCGGGCTGCCGATGTGACTGGGATCGAACTGGAGCATCTGAGCAGCATTGCTGGGGCAGATTTTAGCGATGTACAGGGACTCAGTGACGCTCTGCGATCGATGCTCTTGGGGCGTTCTGCGGCTGAACTGGACGTTTGGAATGCCTTTACCCGCCGGACGACGAGACAGAGTTTAAATTAATGGATCGGGCAACGGGGTTAGTTAGCTCGATGTAGCCATCATCAAAAGCCCCGTATCCTTCGCTAGCAGAAAGGTGCAAGCTTTAGGATGTGAAAAATGGTTAAAGAGTGTTTTAAATGTTTGACAGCTTACTCAGGCTTAAAAAATTAGGAAGATTTTTTAAGCCTGAGTAGTTACGTTCCTAGCCACTTAGATTGTGGGTAGCATTAGGGAGTTCTGAGCCGATAGAATGGGTATGGCTCCGACAAGGGTTTGAGGTATCTAGATCTGATTTGGATCGCTCAGGAGCATTAAGCTGTCTACCAGTAAACTAACGCGACACTATGATAAATCCCGAATCTAGTCCAATCCTTGGCTCACTCCAAGACTTGATTGATGTTGTTGCCAAATTGCGAGATCCTGAGGGGGGTTGTCCGTGGGACTTGGCGCAGACACCTGAGAGCTTGACTCCATATATCGTTGAGGAGGCTTATGAGGCGGTACACGCGATTCGGAGTGGCGATCGCGCGTCGATCGTGTCGGAATTGGGAGACTTATTATTGCAAGTAGTTTTGCAGTCGCAATTAGCCAGTGAGGCGGGGCAATTTACCCTCGCTGATGTCGCTCAAAGTATTAGTGAAAAATTGATCCGCCGTCATCCGCATGTGTTTGGAGATGTCGCCGTTGCTGATATCGCCGAAGTCAAAGCCAATTGGGAGCAAATCAAAGCACTCGAAAAGGGGAAGACTACCGAGCTACTCAGCGACAAGCTCAGTAGTTATGCTGAAAAAATGCCACCGCTGAATGCCGCTATGAAAATCTCGAACCGAGCGGCAGCGATGGGATTTGAATGGAAAAGTGTGACTGGAGTATGGGCAAAGTTTGATGAGGAATTGGGCGAATTTAAAGCAGCATTGGCTACCCCAGATACAGCTCATCAGGAAGCTGAATTAGGCGATTTATTATTTACGATCGTCAACTTGGCGCGGTGGTTGAAACTCGATCCAGACAAGGGATTGAGCAGCACAAATCAAAGGTTTATCGATCGAATCGGGCAGATAGAACAATATATCGATAAACCTTTGACAGACTATTCAATTACCGAACTGGAGCTGCTGTGGCAACAAGCGAAACAACAACTGGCTCAGGGTGACTAAACTCACATCTTGCATCAAAACAAGGTCACTAGTATTAAGAGGGTAGAGGGTAGTATTCAGGCAATAGTTGCTAGTTTGGAGCAAATTTTGTCCGTTCTTATGTAGTGGTGCAAGATGTGACTAAATTAAAAAACTTGTTCGACACCAGAAATTTCAGGAATCATGTCGCACAATTTGCGCTCGATCCCCATTTTGAGAGTCATCGTCGAACTAGGGCAAGAGCCGCAAGCACCTTGGAGTCGAAGTTTGACGATTGGGCCATCGATATCTACTAGCTCGACATTACCACCATCTGCCATGAGGTAAGGTCGCAGGGTATCGAGGACGGTTTCAACGTTAGCAGGATTGAGTGTTAAAGCTTCAGACATAGTTCACTAAACCAAATTGAAAATTATCTAATCAGGACATCGATCTCACATTCGATCGTAACCGATTCTACCAGTTATTTCCGCATTGGTTGGGGAGGATTTCCGACGGTGCGAAATTTAGGGATGATTTTCTCTCAACGAGTAGCTCTATTCCTAGCGATAGAGAGAATAGATAGCAATACTTCTCGGTTAATCGATCTCTCTGAGGTATTGGAATAGATGGTGGATAGCTGGTACTGTTGGCGTTAGCCTGCCGTAGTGGCTCGACACGACTAAAACTGTGGGCATTCAGAACTCTGAAAAATACAATTAGTAATATTTTGAGCGATCGCTTTACCCACGTTTTTAGTCGTGTCGTCCCAGTAGGCTTAGTATTGTCAATTATTTGTAACCATCGATTCAGTTGATGTTACAAAGGGCGTCGAGCATCTATTTCGGCTCTCCTGTACTTAGGGTGATAATTTAAACTTATTCAAATGATCGGAGCGGAGCGGAGATTATTTGAATAAGCAAGCCAACAGTTTTTCTCTCATCGATTTGAAACTAGCAAAACCGTAACTTTGGCGGAGAATTA
>NZ_JBGSQZ010000245.1:0-10977 GCF_041737865.1 Chamaesiphon sp. | reverse complement strand
TGGTTTGGCCGAAATCAACAAGACTTTTGACTTGTCTCCTAGCTGGTATATCGAAGCTCTCAAGTACGTCAAGTCCAACCACGGTTTGACTGGTGATGCTGCGGTAGAAGCCAATTCTTACCTCGATTATGCGATTAACGCGTTGAGCTAGAAAGCTGGTGTCAATACCCGAAGTTATTTCCATCCGTTAGCAATTGCGTTAGCGAGGGGAAGTGGCTTCGGGATTTTTTTATCCTAAATGAAAAGCTAGATCAATGTAGTGTGTTAGGCGATAGCCGTAACGCACCAGTATTCGCTCCCAGGGATCTAATTTAGGATCGCTATATGTATGTAAAATTAGGGGAAGTGGGGTAAGCGGGTTTTGTCTCGAACCTCTGCACACAAGATTTTAGCGGCATAAACAAAGCCCCCGCAGGTTGATGTTGGGTTTTAGCTGCTACCAATTTACCAACAAAATAATTATGACCGATCCTGGCTTATTGAAAACCTTGCTTCAGGCGATCGAGTCGGCAGATTCATCCACTCGGATGGTAGCGGCTGTCGAGAAGTTAGCTCAGGCACGTCTAGAAGCTGCTGTACCTAATTTAATTGCGGTTTTGGGATATAACAATCCTGGGGCAGCAGTAGCGGCTGTAGAAGGGCTGATGGCGATCGGTAAGCCAGCGGTTCAACCTTTGTTAGAGTTATTGGATGGCTACAATTATGGAGCCAGAGCGTGGGCACTGAGGGCATTATCTGGAATTGGCGATGTCCGGGCACTAGATCTGTTGCTGGATGCGGCAAAAAATGATTTTGCGCTGAGTGTCAGACGTGCCGCCGCGAGGGGCTTGGGGACGATTAATTGGGATGAATTACCGATCGAATCGATTGACTCGGCTCAGGCTAGAGTTATTGAAGTATTACTCGCAGTATCTCAGGATCGTGAGTGGGTGGTGAGATATGCCGCGATTACGGGATTGCAGGAATTGGCGATCGCTAGTACTATTTCCAACCCCGATTTGACGCGTCAAATTTTGGGACATTTCGATCGATTGGTAGATGGCGATGAGGATCTCACCGTAATTGCGAGAATTTGGTTGGCACAGAAAGAGATCCAAACATATATTAATGAGATATTGAGTCAGCAACCCGAACTAGAGCCAAAGATCGCCATCGATTGGCAAGCAACACTAGCCAAACTCTATGCTCGAAAACGGCAGGAGCAGCCACATCCTGAAGGAGATCCGCATAAGTTTCGAGAGGTGGCTGCGGCGATTTTCAAAGGTGAGTAATAGCTATTGTCTACCCATTTGAATACTCATCTCAGCAACCTCCCTGTTGCTCGTCCATCATTGACCATCCTAATTTAGTCAGTGTCTCCGTAACGAGACACTGATGTTAATTTAATGAATAGATATTACCATCAACCAATAAACAAGTAATTCCTTTCGATCGTAATTGTTGAGTAGTCTTGTAAAAAACTCGACTATCTGGCACCTTAATCACTCTTTGAGTGCGTTGATTGGAGAATCTTTTTGCTACGCGATGATTATCAAAAACTGGTAGAGTGCGTTGCTGGATTTCTTCGCCAGAGATTTGTCCGAGATCGGCAAAATCTTTGAGTGGACGAACGATTAACTCAGCAAACTTGTCGATCACAATATAGCAAGTACGCGGTAAAGTAGCTTTTGAAAGCGGCGTGACTTGGACATTCAGCCGATCTTCTGTCAAAAATTGGTTTCGATCTACTTGCTCATCAGCAGACGTAGGTTCTTCATCCCAATCTTCTTCCGCAAATTCATCATCATCATCCCCATCGGCAATCTCTTCGCCAAACATTGCAGCTAGAGCATTGACATCTTCTGAATCTGAATCTTCTTCAAACTCATCTGTAAAAATTTCGACGATTGGTTCTGGTGCTGGTGGGTTAGAATAACGATCTTTTGAATCGGAGAGTATTTCTCTCAATGCTGGTGTGCGTGGGATTGGAGGTTGAACGGGGATTTTTGGCGATGGATCTGTTGTATAAATATCTGTATTATTCGCGCTTGGTACATCGGAAATAGCTACTTCAGCTATCTCGACGGCTACAGGTATCGGTTCTACAAAAATCTCGACGGCTACAGGTATCGGTTCAGTCTTAGTCACCGACTGGTTCGATGCGGTTGGCTCATCGATTGCCGCCGCCAACGGTGCTGAAGAGCGACGACGCACCCGACGACTAGTGTTGCTGTCTTCCTCGATGTTGCTGGCTGGTATGGATGGGACGAGATCGCGATCTGGCTCTGCCAATGTCGAGGCTAATGGAGCAGGATCTTCGCGATTGGGAATAACTGTGTCGGGTTGACTCGGATTATTGTCAACCACTAGTTCTGGCGGGATTGCCATTTGCACCACCATCGGCTCGTCTGTCGTTGCGGATTCCTCTTCGATTCCGACTTTAGATCCACGTTTTTGCTGGATCAGAACCTCATATTCAGCTTCAGGAATATTAGTTTTGAGGAGACGACTAATGGTAGAATTGCTGACTCCAAAACGACTGGCTAGAGATGCGGTGGTATCTCCAGCCAGACGGTAGAGATCGACGATCTCCAACTTATCTGCATCGGTAATTTTTTTAGAACTCATGTTTACTTAATAGCAGTTCGTCGGCGAGCTAGACGGCGAGCACGAATGGAGTTATCAAATTCTAGCGCAGCGGCAACACCAAACTGCACAATCCCAAAAATCCAGAACACTTCCATAATAGAGCCACTTTCGTATCCTTGCACTTGATTGTTGGCATAAGCGAACCAAGTGTCAGCAATATAGAAACATAATACAGCTTGAGCGATCATCCGCCAGGGTAATCCTAATTGACCGCCCCAGAATCCTAAAAATAGAATTGCGGCAAAAGTCAGCAGGACTAAATCGCAGAGCACATAGAATAAATTAAAGGTGCTAACGAGTGGCTGCATCGATCGATCGATCGATACTACCCAGTCAGGGGGTCGCTTTGACGAAGCGATCTTGCCTTTAGGGGGAATTGTCGGCACATTAATATTCACCATTGTCCCGCGACTAGTAGCTTGCGCGATCGTCATCACTCCGCTCTGCTGTGGTACCCTTACAGCTCTAGCTGAGAGCGTCGTCAGCCAGCAACCCATCATCAGACCGATAGCAGCTACACCAGCGACTACTACCCATTGCTGACGAGCCAGTTGGACATCTCGATCGAGAATTGCGAGTCTCATGCCAGCGATCAGAATCAAATAAAACAACACAAAAAACAGATTTCCAGCAGAAGCAGCGGGATTTAATCCCCACAGCATTTCCCAGAGACAAAACCACATATTTCCGCCGAGAAAGGCAAAGATCGCGATCGCAAACAATAGCCATACTGTACCGCCAGAAATATATGCACTCCGCCAGTTCCGTAGACACAAGCCACCAGAGATGAGTAACCCGACTTGTTCTAATCCAGTTGTAGCTAAAATAAACCATCCAGGGCGAGTTGTCTGCGGATCGACGACACTATAATTTAGATAAAGGAGCGAGGAAATTATCGCCCAAATCAATCCCCAGTAAATTACATATTCCCCAGTCAGCCAAATTTGTGGATCTAATTTTTTTGGTGATGATTTAGTCATGAATAGGGCATGGAGGTGAATAGAATTACTAATAAATAATCAAATGCCTAAAACTTCAGACAAGGTTATTTGCAGTGAGTCTGGCATGGCTTGAATAATATCGAGCGTTACTTTAGTGCCAAATTGGCGACCCATTTTTTTCTGAGTAAGCTGGTAGAGTTGACGATCGAACGTCATAAAATCTAGTCTAGACCAACCTAATCGAGCCAAACCTAGCGGATCGAGAGCCAGTAATCGATCGAGATCTACCTCAGCTTCGATCTGTGGAGTTACGGCGAGTAAATCTTTGGCAAATACTTGTAATTGTCTGGCTCCCAATAAATCCTGCCACTGTAACCAGAGTTCTTGAAATAGCCAAATACTAGCTTGTTGCAATTCCAGTTCAATCTCGCGATCGTCATTAATTCGATCGTTCAGACTCGATTTAGCTATCGATCGATCTAGTTCCCACAATGAATAATAGTCAACTTCCCGAACTAATAAATATCGATTTGGGTTGGAAATGCTCACAGCCCGATCGTTTAGTTCGATTAGTTGCTGCAATTGTTGTTGTGCGCGATCGAGTTTAGGAATAGCAAAAGCTTGAAGTAGGTTGTATATGTGTCCTCGATCGTTGAGCCTCAGTCTGGAGTGGCGATCGTCAGGGAGAGTGGATATCTCAATGTCTACTGATTGTGAAGCGATGATTGACATATCCGATCGGGCTGTGCCCATTCGTGAACGATAAAATAGCTATTATTATTTAATACCAAACATCCCGATCTTACCTAGAGTAATATTGCCGATCTCCTTGACTGGCTCGATCGCACCCAGAACAATCTTTTCATAGGTTTGGCACTTGACATCACTAAAATACCATCAAAGTATGCTAGGATATAGGGCTAATGCGGGTGAATAGCTCAGTTGGATAGAGCAACTACCTTCTAAGTAGTCGGTCGGGGGTTCAAGTCCCTCTTCACCCATTAAACAGTTGACAGTTGACAGTTGACAGCGAGGTTTTTAGGATAGGGTTTAGAACTCTGATTTTTATTAAAAGTTCAATACATCAGATCCGATCGGAACTATGCTGTCTTGAGCATAGTTCTGTATGATTATTTGGGTGGTTTGACAAGTATCGCCAGATACTGCGCCAACAACGACCGCTCAATTAATCACAACCGATCGCCGCCCGATGAAGAATACCCAAGCTCATCTCCTTCTTTGTCTGGCTTATGTCATTGGTTTAGTCGTTACCTTTAATCCGTGGGTGAGATGGGGCATACTTGTCGCGGCGATTCCAGTCATCTGGCTCCTGCCAAAAATTTGGAAAAAGAGTCCAAATTGGCAACTGTTATTAACAGCGATCGCGATCGCCGGATCTGCTAGTTTTTATCTAGAATTGCGAATTCCTAAACTTGCAGCCAACGATATTAGTAAATATATCCCCGCCACTGCCGAACGTGGTACTTCCCAATTTACGATCGTCCAAGGCATTGTTGATAGCTATCCCCACATCACCCGCAACCAGAATAGTCAATTTTGGCTCAATGCCACTCAGCTAAATGAAATTCAGGGCAACGATTTGCGCCCTGCAGACGTGAGTAGAACTGTTAATGGTCGCGTGTACGTTACGGTGCCTTTACAGAGCGGTACGGGCTTGCAACCAGGCGTAGAGGTGTCAATTACTGGGACTTTGTACCTACCCAAACCCAATGCTAATCCTGGGGGGTTCAGTTTTCGGGATTATTTGAGTCAATCGGGTGGATTTGCGGGAATGCGCGGGGTACAGTTGCGGGTACCAGATGAAAATCAGACGCAGCAATGGAGTTGGGGAAAGTTGCGGGCGCGGATTGCCGCGGCGCAGGTAAAATGGTTAGATGTGCCAGTTGGGCCGTTAGTAACGGCGATGGTATTAGGCTCGGATGCGGTAGATTTGCCGTTCGATTTGCGCGATCGATTTGTGCGCGTTGGATTAGCTCACGCGCTGGCTGCGTCTGGATTTCAAGTCTCGCTGATTCTCAATGCGATCCTCTCACTCACCCGCAAGCGATTGTCGGTGGTAGCACAGTCGAACCTAGGCGCGATAGCTTTACTGATTTTCTTGGGTTTGACTGGCTTCCAGCCCGCTGTAGTACGATCGATAGTGATGGGAATGGCAGTATTAATTGGGTTGCGAACCAACCGAAAAATTAATCAGCTCAGTTCGCTATTTATCGCCGGAACTTTACTATTAGTCATTAATCCATTGTGGGTATGGGATATTGGATTTGAGCTAAGTTTTTTGGCAACATTAGGATTAATTGTTACAGTTGAGCCATTACAGCAGAAGTTAGATTGGCTACCACCAACGATCGCGGATCTAATTACCGTTCCCCTGGCTGCATCGATCTGGACATTACCAATTCAACTCTATGTTTTTAAAGTTTTTCCCTTTTATAGTTTACCTGCAAATATTCTGACTAGCCCACTGATTAGTATCATTAGTATCGGTGGTACGATTGGGGCACTAATTGGATCGATTGTCCCAATTTTGGGTAGTGCTGTTTCCTGGATTCTGTATTTACCTACTCAGCTCTTAATTAGTATAGTCAATTTATTTAATTATCTTCCAGGTACATCATTTGCCGTCGGGCAGATTGCGCTGTGGCAATTGTTCGCTCTTTATGGAATAATATTGGGTGTATGGATCTTTCCCAAATGGCAAAAGAACTGGAGAATACTAGTATCGATCGGTGTTTTGTTAGTGATTGTCCCCTTAGCCATCTGGAAAACAACCGAACTGCAAATTACCGCGCTAGCTAGTAAAGATAGCCAAATCTTAGTCATCCAAGATCGCGGACATACAATCTTAATTAACAGTGGAAATGAGAGTAGTGCTAGGTTTGTAGTGCTACCATTTTTACAACAACAAGCCATAAATCGGATCGATCGAGCCATCGACTTCAATCGAGATCTCTCGATCTCAAACAGTTGGCAAACCTTGACACAGACTATGCCAATCGATCGTTTTTATAGTATTGATGGCGATCGTGAAGACAGCATAATTAAATTCGAGCTATTACCAATTGGTAAACTTCAGAAATTCGATCGAGTAGAAATTACTACAATCGAAACTAATCCAGCGATCTTCCAGATCGAAATCCCTGAATTAAAGCAAAAATGGCTAATCATCGGCGACAATATCGCAGATCGCGCACAACAAGCGATCGAGATAGAACAACTTACCCCAGTTCAAACTCTATATTGGAGTGGTGGTAGACTAGCAGAGCGAGCGATCGTCAAAATACATCCAAAAGTAGCGATCGCTGCTACAGCCAACCCCGATCCAGAAACAGTTAAACTATTAGAAAAAAATAACGTTCGGGTTTATTGTACTGGTCGAGATGGAGCAATTCAATGGACACCTACAGGTGAATTCAAGCCATATTTGGAAGGGGAAAAACTTTAAATAATTGATAATTGATAGTTGATAGTTGATATCTCAATCCTAAGTGAACAGCTATGTTGGTGTAGGTGTAGGGTGTGTTAGGCGAAAGCCGTAACGCACCATTATTTGATGCCAGGAATCTATTTAAACAGAAGTAAGGAAGGGTAAAATTACCGTATACAGTTCGGCGGGATATTCTTCGTGCAATCCTAGTGTTCCAGGTAAAGTGTGACTGATGACATTAGTAACTTCGGAGAGGGCGAACATTTCGGCTTTAGATTTGGGTGGGCTACTTTCACCGATCGCGACCAGCACGGGTATACTTAGGGACTCAAGATGGGCGATGGCTGCGGATCGATCGAGATAAGGATCTAGTCCCCCAGTTACAAACGCGGCTGCGCCATATCTGGCTCCTGGCTGTTGCGTCAGTTGTCGTTTTCGAGCGAGTAAATCGGGAGTCAATTTACTTGTATTGCTGTAAACGTGTCGCCGATACATAAATTCGAGAAAGCTAGGCGTAGTAGTAAGTTGATACAAAAATTGACCCATAATTGGTGTCCGAATTAGTTCGCGAACTCCTTTCAACCACGGTTTCTGTCCCCGCGCCATCGTCGGCAATGGCCCCCGCCAAGTGGGAGCGACTAAAACTAACTTAGACACGATATTTGGCACTGTAGCGGCGAGATTTAGGGCATATCCGGCGGCATGTCCAGCCGCGACTATTCTCACTGAGGATGTGTAATTATCCCGCACAAAATCCGCCAAAAACTGGCGATAGAGCGACGGCGCATAATCTAGACGGGGACGAGCGGAATCACCAAAACCTGGAAAGTCAATACTAGTAACCTGAAACTGCGATTTCAACTGAGCTGCTAAACCTGACATCTCAGTGCGGCTAGAAACGGTACTGAAAGAAGGTAGTAACAGGATTGGTTCGCCAATACCTACAGTTTCATGAGCAATGGTTAATGGTTGTTCTTGCCAATACCACTGATATTCGGACGCAGTGGCTGTGACAACTGGATATTTACTACTAGCAAGATTGGACATCAACAATCACCTCAGAAATTCAGTAATTTTTTGGGCGGATTTTAACTACTAATTGCGCTCTAAGCCTCTATTTTAACAACACCATTACTCTCTAACCAACTCACGATCGCGATCGAGCTGCTAACTTTTAACTCAAGCGGTTGGAAACCGCTCCTCAGGCTGTAAAGTCCGCCGAAGCTTTACTAATCAACTAGTCCACGTTCGCACAGCGTCTAGAAATAAGGCGGATTTTGCAACACTAGCCGCTGTCAACTGTCAACTTCAACTATCAACTATTTAACGCCCAATTTAGTCGCCCAACCAGAGAACCTACGCCAATTAGCTTTTACGACTTTATGCTGAACGATAAAGTGGATGACGATGAGGATCGCTAGAACTTTTGATGTGCGGCTGTGAGCTGCTGCGGCTGAAGATACAGCTTCTCCATCGACTGGAAATATATCTGGCATGGGCAGACCAAACAAGCTGATATTATGAGCATGATAAGCATTGGATAGCCAGTAACCACTCAGCGGTACCGCAAACATCATCAGATATAGCACGCTGTGTAAGGCAGTCGTAAGATACCAACTCTGAGTTAATTTAGGCAGATGTTTGCTATATTTTCGTCCCCAAACTCTCACTAATAGGTATCCACGCCAACCGAGCAACAGCAGTACGAGGACACCAAAAGATTTGTGAGCGTCGTATAGTAGTTCTCGAAAGCTGACTTTACCCTGAAGTTCTCCCATAATCTTGCCGCTCACAAACAAGATTGCGTAAAACATCGCCATCCACCAGTGAACGGACATCAGTTGTTTGAAGACAGAATTTAGCCTGGGTTTTGGTGTTGCTGCTGACATCTAAAATATCCCTTGAGTTGTGCGCTACTCGATCTAAAGTAAATCATTTTTAGCATATTCAAACTCACAGACGTAGAATAATCCGATGAGTTTACAGATCGAGCTGTAAAATATAGATCGTCTGTCCCGATCTCCCTAAGTCTTCCGGAATTAAATCGCGATCGACTGAAGTATATAGACATATATCCGCGTCTCCATGACAGCGGCTTCGCACGACACTACAAATCTAAAACATATGGCGAAGAAAGGCATTGTCACCGCAGCACTATTAGTAGGAGCTGCTGGAGCGGGATTTGCAGGTTATAAATACCTTTATAGCGGACAAAGTAACCCTCGCGATCTGGCAGAGGTGATTCCCGCAGACGCATACATGGCGGCGTATATCTCTAACGAACCAGAAGCTTGGGCAAAGTTACAAAAATTTGGGACACCAACAGCGCAAAAAATCATTACCGCTCAACTCAAGGAAGCCGAACAAAACTTTCTGGCTCAGAGCAAAATGGACTTTAACAATGATATTCAGCCGTGGCTAGGTAATATAATGGTAGCAATATTACCAGATACTAGCGATCGATCGGCTAAACCTCACATTTTGGTAGCAATCGGCATTAAAGATAAAATCAAGGCTCTGAACTTTGCCAATAAGCTTAAAGCTCAAAGTAAAGAACCGACTAAAAAACTTGACTACAAAGGGATCGAGATCGCGGATAATAGTCAAGGTAGTAACCAAATATTTAGTGCGATCGTTAACGATCGATTAGTCGTCGCACCCGAACAACGGACTCTAGAACTCGCCATCGATACCGCCAAAGGGCAACCCTCACTCGCGAGTAAAGCAGGTAATGATTGGTTCAAAGCCGATACCCTTCAGCTCAAACAGCCGATTATGGCATTTTATTTGCCTGACTATCTCCAAGGTGTTCAGCAGCTACTAAAATCTGGTAAACAACCAGTCACGCTCGATCCGGCTACCCTTAATCAGTTGAAAAAAATCCAGTCCCTCGGTGGTGGCATTGCGATCGATGATGCTGGGATTAGAATGAAATTGGTTGCTAAAACTGACGGCACTACGCTGAGTTTACCAACTACGTCAGCTAAAGCGATCGGGAGTTTCCCCGCTGAAACCTTTGCGCTGATTGGGGGGACTGGATTGAGCCAAATTTGGACAGAGGCGAATAAAGTCGCTCAGACTCAACCAGGAACTCAACAAATTTTTACTCAAATGCGTCAGGGATTCACCCAGTCTACCCAGTTGGATCTCGATAAAGATGTATTTAGCTGGATGAGTGGTGAATATACCATAGGCATGATGCCTGTGAGTAGGGGGATTACCGCTATGGCGGGCTTTGGCGGTGCCCTAACGATCGATAGTACCGATCGCGCCGTTACCGACAATACCGTGACCAAATTGGTCAATCTAGCCAAAGGTTATGGTTTGAGTGTCGAGCAACGTCAAGTTGGAAGTACCCAGATCTCCGACATCAAGGCTCCGGCTGGACAAGGTACGCTATTGAGTTATGGCTGGTTGAACGATCGATCTTTAACTGTAGCTGTGGGCGACGGCTTGCTGGACAAAATTGCCAACCATGCTGGCGAATCGATCGATCGTACCCCAAATTTTGCCGCCACTATGGGCGCGATGCCCTCGCCAAAGCAGAGTTACAGCTACATCGATGTTGAAAAACTCTACAGTCTATTCAATGGCAAGATGAGCAGCGCAATGGGTAAAGCCATCCCCGCCGATGCCAATGCAATGATTACTTCTGTGCAGGGATTGGGAATGAGTTCGACTCAACCAGATAAAAATACCAATCGAGTTGAAGCTCTACTCACGCTTAAACCCAACAAGTAGGGATCGCATATTTGCAATTGAACTTATCGATGATGGTTATTTAGATCGATCGATTATTTGATTTTAGTCGATCGGGTCGGCTCTCCTGTACTTAGGGTGATAATTTAAACTTATTCAAATGATCGGAGCGGAGCGGAGATTATTTGAATAAGCAAGCCAACAGTTTTTCTCTCATCGATTTGAAACTAGCAAAACCGTAACTTTGGCGGAGAATTAACT
>NZ_JBGSQZ010000240.1:0-35901 GCF_041737865.1 Chamaesiphon sp. | reverse complement strand
ACCCGCCCAGTCCATAACATGCTGGTATCAAAGGTCAGATATATTTCGGGGTCTTGCCAATTGGCAAATACTGCTTTTACTATTGGGCTATATAGTTTAGCTGGATTAATGCGTGGATTATTCACCCAGCGTGACAACCTTTTCTGGGTACTCTGAGCGATAGTCGCCTTGGTTTGGATATGGTCTATCCATTTAGTCAGATTCACGCTACCTTCGCCAATCAAACCAACCATCATCCAGCACATTACCCCTAAATGTCGAACATCTGCCCACTGACTATATTGACTGGCAAACTTAATTAATTGATGATGTAGACGAGAGGAGGTTTCGAGCATTCGAGCTGTACTGGTTTTTTGGATAAAAACAGTTTAACAGTTCTCCTCTCTTTTTTCCTCAAACCCATTACTCATCAGCTTTTACGATAATTCTTACGGACTTTTGTCCGTCAATCAGATCCAAATATTACACTTAAAATCCTGGCAAAATGCAAATTTAATTACTGACTTTTGCTCTAAATATGAGCTTATCATCTTGTCGATATCCAACATATCTAACGGTGACTAGTTCTTCAGGTGTAGCTGTTCCGGCGATTAATTGATGCCAGCGCGGATCGTACTCGACTCTAGCTCCAACTGTACCAATTATGCTGACATCCCACTGCTGAATCAATCGATCGATCGACTGCACCAATGGCAATATCTTACTGGCTGGAAAGTCATGATTTTGAGCAGCAGCATATTTAGCCGTGGGAAAGTAAGTGAGAAATGATTCTAATGTCTGTAAACTTTGATATTGAAATTCGGCTTGAAGAATTTCGCGTTGCTGCTGAAATTGGTGCTGGAGATGTTGATATTCGTGTTGCAGTGTTTTTAGTGCTTGGTGGCTAGATTTAGAAACATTTGGTTGAGTCTTATTGCTAGACAATTGTTCGCCAAATGTGTCGATTAATTCATTGACAGATATTTCGAGCGTATCGCTAATGTTGACTAATGTTTGCCACCGCAGCGTGTTAAGATTGCCCGATCGTAATTTGCCGATCGCATCAGCAGAAGTTCCGGTCGATCGGTATAGTTGTTTAAAGCTATTAATGCCCACTTTCTGCATTAATTCTTTTAGTTGTAACGTCAAGTCTAATTGTCGCTCGCTACTCATAAGAAATAACTACTTAAAGGTGAGCTGAATTGGTAGCATGTATGTTATTCTAATTATTTATCAAACTGATAACGCCTGAAACTTAGCTGGTGGTCAGTGCCCGCCTTACACTATATTTAAATTTAATTACTAAATTGGTAGTAGCAATTTATAATTTACTACTACCAATTTAGCGAAATCTACTGAAGATAATAGCCAATTATTGCTCTAACAAACTTCTCAACATCCATGCAGTTTTTTCGTGTAATTGTAAGCGTTGAGTGAGTAGATCGGCAGTCGGTTCGTCACTAGCTTTGTCGGCAATCGCATAGATCGATCGAGCCGTACGACAGACAGCTTCTTGTCCTTCAACGAGGAGTTTAATCATCTCCGTGGCTTTGGGCACACTTGTTGTTTCGGGAATCGAACTTAGCTGTGCATACTGACTATAGCTTCCAGGTGCTGGAAAGCCCAGTGCTCGAATTCGCTCGGCAATTAGATCTACTGCCAGAGCTAATTCGGTATACTGAGTTTCAAACATCAGATGGAGAGTTTGAAACATCGGCCCGGTAACATTCCAGTGGAAGTAGTGAGTTTTTAGATACAAAGTGTAAGTATCTGCCAGCAGTCGAGATAGCCCATCGGCGATCTCCTTGCGAGTATCTGCATCGATTCCAATATCTACTTGCATCATGGTTGTTAGTAATCCTGAAAGTATTTACTCATTTTTATTCATATTTTAACTAATATTGTTCATCCATTGGCTCCTCTAACTCAAAGATCCGAATAGCCTTGAGTTAATTTACCAATAACAGTCTCCAACAACCAATTAAGACGCTTCCCCGATCCTCTACACCCTCATCTTATGCCCCAAATTACTGGTACCACAAAACTGTTAGGTGTCATCGGCAGTCCGATCGGCCATTCATTCTCTCCAGCCATGCACAACGCGGCGATCGAGCATTTAGGTTTAGATTATAGATATGTAGCATTTCCCGTATTGCCAGCTTATCTATCAACCGCACTAGACGGTTTAGCCGCCATCGGCGTAGTCGGATGTAGCGTGACAATCCCGCACAAACAAGCAATTATCCCGCTCCTCGCAGAGATTAGTCCTCTGGCTAGAGCCGTAGGTGCCGTAAATACCATCAGGAACACCGCAGCAGGCTGGATCGGCACCAATACAGATGTTGCGGGATTTGTCAGCCCTCTAGCGGCGATGCGGCGGGACTGGGGACAGACAACCGTGGCGATTTTGGGCAATGGTGGTGCTGCGCGGGCAGTGGTGGCGGGGTGTCATCAGCTAGGCTGTAGCAATATCCATGTCTTTGGGCGGGATGCTGTCAAGTTGGCAGCATTTAGCTCTAGTTGGCAGGAGGAGCTACTCGTTACTGGCACCAAGCTACCTGCCCCTGTGAGGGTTGAAACTCATCCGTGGGACGAGCTATCGACTTTGATTAGTCAAGATAATTTGTTGTTAGTAAATAGTACCCCGATCGGGATGCACCCCCAAGTCGATCGAAGTCCAATTAGTGCAGAACTAATCCGAAAAATCGGCTCTAATTCAATCGCTTACGATCTGATTTATACACCACGCCCGACTAATTTTTTACAGTTAGCAAAACAGCAAGGATCGATCGCGATCGACGGGATGGAAATGCTGATTCAACAAGGTGCGATCGCCTTTGAGCTATGGCTACAACAACCAGCTCCGATCGATATTATGCGACAGGCTTTACTTCAATCTCTCAAAGAGTAAGATCGAATACTGGTGCGTTACGGCTTGCGCCTAACACACCCTACATCAACAGAAGCCTCGGCAAAGCCTACTGCAAGAGCGAATTGCTGTCAACTGTTTACTTGATTTTCTCTAACTTCCGCATGACAGAATCATAGCCAGCCGGATTATTTTGAGCTTGAAATAGTTTTGCTGCCGTCTTTAGATCTTCAGTAGCAGCGGGATTTGCTTGTAATTGAGCCTGGAGTAGCCCCCGATTAGCATAAATAATGGCCCGATCGGGTTGGAGGCGGATCGCTGTATTGTAGTCAGCTAGAGCCTGCTGATACTCTCGCATTCTTGCTTTGGTGACGCCGCGATTGAAGTAGATATCACCATTATTAGGCTCGATGGCGATCGCCCGATCGTAATCTAGCACTGCTTTCTGGTACTCCTGGGCAGAATAGAAGGCAATCCCCCGATTGAGGTAGGCGACAGCATAATCGGGTTTGAGCCGGATGACTTCATTATAATCAGCAATTGCTGCGGCTCGATCACCCATCGTGAAGTAGGCGATCCCGCGATTATTATAAGCTTCAGCTAGCTGAGGATTGAGTTTGATTGCGATAGTATAGTCGGAGATTGCTTTAGCTCGATCGCCACTTTCAGCGAGGATTACAGCTCGATTGAAGTAGGAAAGAGCATCTTTAGGGTTGAGACTGGCGACACGATTGTAGTCGCTTACTGCACCTTGACGATCTCCGAGCGAGTTTTTGGCGATGGCGCGGTTCAAATAAGCATTCGATCGATTGGGATCGAGCTGAATTGCACGATCGAAGTCGGCGATCGCGCCTTGACGATCTCCTGTCAAATCTTTAGCTTTGCCTCTGCTATTGTAGGCATTGACGTAGTTGGGTCGAAGTTCGATCGCCTTATTGTAATCTGCAATTGCACCTTGACGATCGCCGAGATCGAGTTTAGCCAACCCGCGATTGTAGTAAGCATCTACACTCCGAGGGCTGAGTTGAATCGCCTGGTTATAGCTAGCGATCGCACCTTGTTTATCACCAGTTTGCGCCATAATGATGCCTCTGCCGATCGCCAATTGCGGATCTTTAGGTTTAATCTCACTCGCCGTTTGCAAGTCCGCCATCGCACCGATTTTGTCTCCCGTACTCAGTCGCGCAAAACCGCGATTGGCATAAGCTTCAAAAAATTTCGGGTTAAGAGAGATCGCGCGAGTATAGTCTCCAATCGCCCCCAAATTATCACCGCTGGCTCCTCTAATGATGCCGCGATTATTATAGGCATCGACAAAATTAGGTTCCAACTCGATCGCGCGATTGAAATCGGCAATTGCACCCGATCGATCTCGACTGCGATAACGACGCATCGCTCGATTGTAATAGTCTCTAGCCGATCGTGGTGTAGCGGTTGGAGATTTGGTGACTTGTCGGGCGATCTGTAGCGGGAATGGTTGGATGTTTTCTCTAGTACTAGCGATCGCCTGTTGTGGATGCCCGATCGCTGCTGATATGATTAGCGTCATCAGCAACTTTGGTGCTGACAGCACCGGATCGGTAGATGATTTGCGATTTATATTTTTCATAATTAAATTTAGGTTGCATTTAACTACTCCCGCTGGATCGAATTAGTGAGCTAGGGTAGTGAGTAAATGGTGAATGGTTTTATTCTATTTTCAGGTTCGATAAAAACTCATGCTCGATGCAATTGGTTCTATACTAACAAATCTGTTAATTAACTGAGGTTGTCACTGGTCATTTATTTCTGCTTTAAAAAATATTTAATCGATAATAACTGCTCCCTATATAGATTTTACAATTCAATCTCAATGTAAGTTAATTAGTTACAGAAATTCATATAGCTGTATATTTTTATACTAAATTTAGAAGAAATATCGCTAAATGCTGAAGACAATCGCGGCAGTATAGCCTCGCCGATCGGAAATCGCCAACGATAATATCGATTAGCTCACCACAATCCATTTTCCCGAAACTTCAGCCGCTAGTCCGTGACTAAATGTTGATGTCCGCGTCCGGTTAGGGGCATTAATTAACAGAATTGTATTTTCAATTTGACTAAATGTTGGCATCTTCCCCAGTGCTTGGGTAAGAAATTGGCGGATGACTCGTCGCTGGAGTGAGAGCGCGATCGATTTGAGCATGAGTCGATCTATTTTGATACCCCGTTCGTCCAATGCTTGCTGATACCACTCGCGGGCTACTGACTCTAAATATTCGACATCGGCGCGTAATAATTCGGCTGTGCGGGCTAAATGGCTCTCGACTTGGGGGTTAAAATCTGCTGCTAATTTAGGCATAATCTCCAGCCGCAGCCGATTGCGGGCGTATTTGAGATTCTGATTGTAGGCATCTTCCCAGACGGGCAATAGATACTCTTGGCAAAATTCACCCGTCTGGGCGCGATTAACTGCCAATAGAGGACGGATTAGACTAATCTCCGGCGTCAATTGTCGTTGCCAGGACATCGCACAGAGTCCGTCGGCACCCGCACCCCGAACTAAATTGTAGAGGAGAGTTTCCGCTCTGTCAGTTTGGGTGTGAGCGGTGACTAGATAATTACTACCAGTGGTTTGAGCGATTCTCAGCAATGCTTGGTATCGCCATTCTCTCGCCGCAGCTTCTGTTTCGGGTAGATTGGCGGTGGTTTCACAGTGAAATGGTAACATCCAGCGGGCGGTGACTTGCGCTACGCGCTCGGCAATCCCGATATCCTGCGCCCAGCCATGATCGCAATGAGCGATTGCCAACTGCCACTGCCAACGCGACTGCAAATCGCGGAGCAATTGTCCCAGACATAACGAATCTTGCCCTCCCGAAACTGCCAGCAAGATCTTTGCCCCAGTGGGCAGCAACTGACGATCGATTAGGCACTGGTGAAGTTGACTATGTAAAGGGGTCCAAGGCATCAGTCAAATAGCTAATTGCTACACTGTAAACTTCGGAGGAAGTTTGACAGGTTGAGCTATTATACCAATGCCGTTGTCTTTAGTCTGCACATATAACTGTAATAAGCCAAAAAGCGTAAATATTTACAACATTATCATCTCAGACCTATGTGTTGAGACGTATCTACTCTACAGCTAACTGTCAAATTTCTACTTGAATTCAATCATGCGATACGGCACAATCGATATATTTCAGATCGTTAAAGTTATCATAGCTAGAAATTTGGAGATCGATCCAGATGCGATCGATCTGGAATTTAAATTTCATAACTTTATCGATCGACTTGCCGAATGTCGTCAGAGACAGTCTGGCTCTAATAGTTTACTTTATTATTTAGAAGCTGCAAATATTTACTTTGATTTATCTGAGGCGTTCGAGTTGAATTTTCTGGCTGATTTTACCGATTCTGCATGTATTACCGTTGCCGATTTAATTCTATTGATTAGATCGAGACTGGATCGATTAGCCTAAAATGGAGTCAATTAATTTAATTATTCTTTCGATCTGGGTGCCAAATGAAATCGGCAGGTTGGGGCTGTTGAGGATCGACATCGTGACTGAGTAATACTGTTTTTTGGCTAAATTTTGAGCCAGCCAATCGCCGCTGTACGCGATCGGGAATACCGTAACCATAAATAATATGTGAGCTACCTGCTAAGACGATCGTTTGACGATCGGGATTTTGCTTGGCAAAATTAGCAACGCGTTCTGCCATAGTTTCATCCCACAATAATTGAGCGGTATAAAATCTGTCAAAACTTCTACTCGCGATCGAGACAATCCCCGCATGTTGTTGATAACTGGCTGAAATCATCCCCCGATATTCGATATTAGTCCGATCGATCTCGGCAATCGGCGGGATATATTGAAGTTCTGCTTTAGTTAAACTCTCTAATCCTTGTTTTGAAGCTTTGCGAGTAATTTCGGTAGGTGTATTTAGAGCGATTAGGGGTAAGCGGTGAGCTTTGGCAAATTCGAGGATTGGGGCGTAATATTCCCATTTAAATCCCCACCGTTTATCAAATTCCGACTGCTGACGTAACTCGGCAGCGGTAATATTGCCGGCTAAATAGCGATCGAGAATTGGCTGCGCTGGACGCTGAAACATCTCCATCCCGATTGCCAGCTTGGAATTGTGCTTAAATAATGCTTGAATAATTGCTAACTGCTGCTGATGATCCCACTCGCGATCGTGTGTTTCGCCTAGGTAAACAACATTCGCAGTTTGAAGCTGTGTGACGATCTGCTGTTGCGGTAGGGTAAATCCGATCTCGCTCTGAGTTGTAGCTGTTACAGGACTAGTCGGCATCATGATGATATTGCCAGATACAATTATAATTAACCCCCATACAAGTGTGGCAATCCGACGTATATTCATGTTGGAACTAGATATTAATATTTAGTTAAGATAACGCACAACATCTTTGTCCGCATCGCTCACTGAGGCTACCAATCATGTCCGAAACTACAGATATCCGCGAACCATTTCCCCCAGCTAGTGCGATTGAGAAATTGAGTTATCAAGCCATGTCAGCAAATTGGTTTGAATATCCGATCGTGGTTCACCCCCATCATACTGACTATGGTGGCGTTGTTTGGCATGGCACGTACTTGACTTGGATGGAAGAGGCGCGGGTGGAATGTCTAAAATCAATCGGGATTGATTTTGCCGATTTGGTGGCTCTGGGGTGCGATTTACCTGTAGTCGATCTATCGGTTCGCTATCGTCGCGCTTTGAAAATGGGTGAGTCCGCGATTGTCAAAACTCGCACGATCGATCTGGAGGGAGTACGGATTGTATGGGAATATGAGATTCAGTCAGTCGATCGATCGATTGTTTATCTCACTGGAATGGTAACGCTAGTAGCTGTCGATCGAGAGAAGGGCAAAATTATGCGTCAATTACCAGCCACAGTTAAAGACGCACTTGTCAAGCTGCGGGAATAGTTAGATCGGGCGGATTTTGACAAGAAAAATATTGGGTTTTGAGGTTTCTGGGAGTAATGGGTATTTTAAAACACATCAGCAATTCTCATTTTAAAACCGCTGTACTAGTTCAGCGATTAAATCAGCTCAGGTGGTGACGAGAGAATGAGGGTTTCAAGAGTTTTATTTTTAAAAACCAAGCCTATCTCCAATCCCAATTTCCATAATGAGAATTGCTGAAAACACATCCAGGATCGGCGAGAATCGATCGATCCGTGCATCAGATGTGTTAGAAAGACACTAACCGCCACCTCGCATAGATCCGCATGAAATTATTAATTAGCAACGATGATGGGATCTTCGCTCTGGGAATCAAGACTTTGGCGGATACACTCGCTATAGCCGGACATGAAGTAATTGTAGTCTGTCCCGATCGCGAACGATCGGCAACTGGTCATGGTTTGACTCTTCACGATCCGATTCGGGCTGAAGAAGTTACAGGTATTTTTCATCATACCGTTAGGGCTTGGTCTTGTTCTGGTACTCCTGCCGATTGTGTGAAATTAGCACTGGGAGCATTACTAGATGGTTTCCCCGATTTCGTCCTCTCAGGCATCAATCATGGTGCCAACCTCGGCACGGACGTTTTGTACTCTGGAACGGTGTCTGCGGCGATGGAAGGCACGATCGAGGGGATTCCTAGTATTGCCTTTAGCTTGACTAGTTTCAGTTGTCGGGAGTTTCAACCCGCCGCGAATTTTGCCAAAGATTTAATCGCTCATCTGGAACATCAACCGCTGTCAGAATCGTTGTTATTAAACGTGAATATCCCACCCGTTCCAGCTTCAGAAATTGCTGGAGTCAAAATTACCCGTCAAGGGATCAGGCGATATTTTGATACTTTCCAAAAGCGGGTAGATCCGCGTGGCAAAACTTACTATTGGTTGTCTGGAGAAGTAGTTCAGGATTTAGATCAACCAGAACATCTCCATCTTCCCGCAATCGAAACTGATGTGCAAGCGATAAAAAGCAATTTTATTACGATCGTGCCACTTCAGTTTAATATGACTTCTACGACTGGAGTATTTAGTCTCAAAGATTGTGGAATTGAAGGATTAAAAATAGAATTATGAATTTGATAGCTTCGACTATAATTTTTAATGGTAACACCCCAATCGCATCATCATTAACGATCTCACAAGGTCTAGTCTTTCTAATTTCGCTGTTAATCGTTGGTTCCAAATTTACCAACCAGACCTCACCTCTGAACATTGATTTTCCTCGATCTTGGCTGTTGTGACTACTCTAAAAAATCTTCTCCATCAAGACTAGTAAAAATAGTTAACTCTGAATCATCGGTGTAATCATTTATTGCTAATTTAGCTGCTATTCTTAATTGCTGTTCTAATTGTCGCCCAGTCATCACCTGCTTTTGGGCTTCAATCGAATTCAGTGCGATTGTAGCGATCGACAATCGCTCATCGATCGATAGATTGGGTAAGGCTTTAATAATCTCTGTGGTTTCCATTTTCAACCAGTTTAGGACGATCGAAAAGATTGGTAGCTCATTTGATGTAACCGCAAAATACCATGAACCCACCCTAACATATTCACCAGTGATGGTAACGATCGACAAACCATCAGCTCACAGGTGCGAGTCACAAAACTTCCCCTAAAGCCTAAAGCCTGAGATCTGACTTTCGCAGGAAATATCATCAAAAACCCCCTCATCAAGGGGGTAATACCATCTCAGCAGCCCAAACGGGAAAACGGCAAGATTGATTATTAACCAGCAGTTGCGGTGAGAAATTTAGCCGCAGCCGCTTTGAGCGTAGCCGCTTTGTCAGTTTGCTCCCAAGGTAGATCCAAGTCATCGCGACCAAAATGACCGTAGGCGGCGACATCTTGATAAAAACGACCGCCACGTTCTGCGGGAAGATTTCGCAGGTTGAAAGTAGCGAGAATCCCTTCTGGACGAAGTTCAAAATGCTCTTCGATCAGTTCAAACATTTGGTCATCACTGATGATGCCAGTGCCGAAGGTTTCGACTAAAATACTGACAGGACAAGCTACACCGATCGCATAACTAAGCTGAATTTCACACTTGGCAGCCAAGCCAGCCGCGACGACATTTTTAGCCACATGACGGCAAGCATATGCCGCAGATCGATCGACTTTGGTGGGATCTTTACCAGAGAAAGCACCACCACCATGACGGGAGTAGCCGCCGTAGGTGTCGACAATAATTTTGCGTCCAGTCAAACCAGCGTCGCCCTGAGGGCCGCCAATTACAAATTTACCTGTAGGGTTGACTAAGAAATGGGTTTTGTCATCTGGCTTGATGTCCAAATCCGCGAACACGGGTATCACTACATATGTCCAGAGATCCGCTTTGATTTTGGCTTGAACGCCAGCATCATCAGTGATGTCACCAATTGCCGCATCGTGTTGAGTCGAGATCAAGATGGTATCGATACCTACAGGTACGCCATTTTTGTACTCGACGGTAACTTGCGTTTTGCCATCGGGACGGAGATAGGGTAAATCTCCAGTCTTGCGGACAGCCGCCAAGCGTCGAGCGACGCGGTGCGACAAACTGATTGGCAATGGCATTAATTCGGGTGTTTCGTTACAAGCATACCCGAACATAATTCCTTGATCGCCTGCACCAGTCTGGTCGAAAATGTCGGTGCCATCGCCCCGATTTTCTTTGGCTGTATTGACTCCTTGGGCAATATCAGGCGATTGTTGATCCAAAGCAATTAGCACTGAGGCACTAGTCGCTGAAAATCCATTATCAGCATTGGTATAACCGATTTCAGCAATTTTTTTGCGGGCTAAGTCAATGTAGTTGACAGTCGCTTTGGTAGTGATTTCACCAGTGATCAAGACGAGTCCGGTATTGACTACGACTTCTGCTGCGACGCGACTATAAGGGTCTTGGGCGAGTAAGGCATCCAAAATCGTATCAGAGATCTGATCGCAGATTTTATCAGGATGACCTTCCGTGACTGATTCCGAAGTAAAAAGATATCTACGCGACAAGGAATAGTCCTCCTTTTGGTACTGGCTAATGTTAGCCTATATATTTGCACAATACCCACAAATTAATCCAAAATTTCAGTATTCTGTTATCTTATGTGCTAGCACAAGATATGAGCTGGTATCCAATACTACACCAAAACCGAACAAAGGAGAATTAAAAATTGTTGATGCTTGGGGTAAATATCGACCATGTAGCCACGATTCGACAAGCGCGGCGGACTGTGGAACCCGATCCAATTGCGGCAGCGGTATTGGCTGAACTGGCTGGTGCTGAAGGTATTACGGCGCATTTGCGGGAAGATCGGCGGCATATGCAGGATCGGGATATTCGGCTATTGCGGCAAACTGTCCGCACTCGTCTAAATCTAGAGATGGCGGCGACGGCGGAGATGGTGCAAATCGCACTGGAGGTGAAGCCTGATTATGTCACGCTCGTACCAGAAAAGCGGGAAGAAGTAACGACAGAGGGGGGATTGGATATTGCCGGACAACTCGATCGAATGAAGTCGGTGGTAGACAAGCTACAATCGGCGGGGATTCCAGTGAGCCTATTTATCGATCCAGAACCCGCCCAAATTGACGCGTCAGTCCAGGTAAAGGCAAAATTTATCGAACTACATACGGGACGCTATGCTGAGGCTAAGGAGCCGATGCGGGTGCAGCAGGAACTAGCGAATTTAGCCACAGGATGCGAACAGGCGATCGCGTCTGGTTTGCGAGTGAATGCGGGACACGGACTGACTTATTGGAATGTCCGCCCGATCGCGTGTCTCCCAGGGATGGAAGAATTGAATATCGGTCATAGTATCATCAGTCGATCGGTACTCGTTGGGATCGATCGAGCCATCCGCGAAATGAAAGCAGCCATGTTTGGGATGATTATTTAGCCAGAGGTTTTTTATTGTAGTGAGTAAAGTATATAAATCCTAAGCCCTATTCACTATCCACCATCCATCATCCACCATCCACCATCCACCAATATGCAAACTTACTATTATTTAGTCGCCAGTCAGAAATTTTTACGCAAAGAAGAAAATCTCGATGAAGTCTTTGCAGAGCGCGTCCGCAATTATCAAGAACAAGGGAAAGAAATTGACTTTTGGTTAATCGATCGACCTGTTTTTTTGGATGCTCCAGAATTAGCAACTGTCAAAGCTAAAGTGCCGCAGCCAGCTACAGGAGTTGTATCTACTAACCCACAGTTTATCACTTGGTTAAAACTTCGACTAGAGTTTGTAGCTACAGGTGAATTTCAAGCCCCATCAGCAACTATTCCCGATCCAATTGGTTCTCTAGTTGCAGCTTAAATTAATTGATAATTGATATAGCAATCGCTCACGAGCGGTTAAGACATGCGAAAATCCTTGAAACCCAGATCCCCGCCTTCTTAGAAAAGTCGAGGATCTGTCCGCAGCGATATGACAACAGCTATAGATCGAAACGATCAAAATGCGATCGAGAGCGTATTTACTTCAAACGCTAAACCACTCATCTATGCCAAAACCCATGCTCCGCTTTAGCTGCAAGCTTGAGGCTAGTTGAAAAGCGGCATCTCTACCCACATTAGTTTCCATTACTGATGAAAAAACCACATCGAGCTGATGTTGAGTTATAAATTCTGCCAATCGCCACGGAAACCCAGCAATTCCAGGCTTGACAACATAAATACCCCGCCAACCGTCAGCATAAACAGATTGAATTCGATCGAATGTAGCAACAGACTCATCCAGCGCGATCGGGGTGTTATGTACTCTAGCTAATTCCTGCATCTGTGAGATTGAATCCGGTGCTAAAGGTTGCTCGATGAACTCGGTTCGCGACTCTCGATCGCAAAGTTCTAACCACTGCTCGGCTTCTAGATAAGTTAACCCCCCATTCGCATCGAGCCGGAGTTTAGCATTCGTAGGTACAGTCGCCATCAATTGTGTCCAGATTGCCACCTCCTGAGCGATCGGCAGTACCCCAATCTTCCATTTAAAAGTAGAGTATCCTCGATCGGCTAAAGCTGGTAATCGGGCGATTGCTGCCGCGCCTGAAGGTAAAAGCGCACTCATCCCTAGAGTTGATTTGTGCCAATCGATGTTCGCTGGAGTAGAGTTAAAAGCTGTCAAAGCACTCCCAAATCCAAACTGACATGCGGGTAAATTATCGGGAATTTGATAAATTCGATCGACACTAATATTAGTGCCAATTCGATCGCAGTACACTGTTGCCTGTTCGATCGATTCTGACCCAAACCACGGTATCGGTGAGATTTCACCTTGATTGGATCTTCCTAAATCGTCAGTGAGTCGAATCAAGATCCCCGATCTAACTTTCCATACCCCATGACTAGTGTTCAACGGTTGTCGAAATGGACGTTGATAGATTGAATATGTAAATTGATAATTCATGCCTAGTGTCAAGTTAGATATCTAGGGTAGGGGGTGAATGGCGAAAAGTGCGGGAACAGGGGTTTCCTAAATGGGCGGGAAACAAAGGCGAGACAAGTGGAGCACCTTTTCAAGACAGTGAATGGTGGATGGTGAATAGTGAATCATGATGTCTCTCGATGAGGTGGTTCGGGATTATGTCAGCAAAGGATTATGTTAGAATAAAGGATAAAATATAATTCTAAATAAAATCATGGATATTCTTACCCTCGGCTGGGTTTCACTGTTAGTCTTATTCACCTGGTCGATCTCGATGGTCGTTTGGGGTCGCAACGGCTTCTAAGTGCAAAGATTTATTACTGCTTGTCGAAACCCAACATTAGCTGTTGGGTTTTTCATTGGCGATCGCTAATTCAAAATGTTCGACAGTGGGGAAAGGATCGTAAAAGTGATGTAATAATTGCCGCCACTGTTGATACTCAGGCGATTGTCGAAACCCGATCGTATGGTCTTCGAGATTGCGCCACCGCACTAATAATAAATATTTGCCTGAGACTTCCAGGCACCGCTGTAACTCATGGGATAGATAGCCTTCGATCGCGGAAATTAGTGGGGTTGCAGTTGCAAAAGCTGCCTCAAATTCTAGCTCTTTGCCAGCGACCACATTTAATATTACAGCTTCTAAGATCATCTGAATTTTCCTGGTAATGTTGAGATAATCCAGCGACAATTTATGCTGCGATGAGTTGGCGATAATCTTGGAGAAACTTCTGAATCGAGGGATCTTTTTCGATGAGTACGGCAAAAATGCCTAATTGTCCGCGCGATCGCATTAACCCCAATAGATCTGACAAAAACAACTGTATCCACTCCGCTGTAGCCACCTGAGTGAGCCAACAAAAAGCATAATAGGCGCGATTGGCATCGGTGGCATGAATAGTCAACCCGATAACTGTAGCATACCGAGCAGAAGGCTCGACGGGAAAAGGAAGATCGCTACCATTGCCATCCAGAATCGGGAGCAGATCGGGCAACTGTTGATATGTCAAGCTAAAAGCTTGAAACTCGGCACTAGCCGCTACCCCGATCGCTGGTGCCAAATCCAACCCATTGTAATGTAGACTACTAGCCATCATCCACGATCGCGGCGAACACCAGGCTGGTTGTTGCGGATCGATCTTGTGCAGCAAGCTGGGGCGAAAACACAAGAAAGCGATAATTTGCTCGTGAATACCTTGCCCGATGGCATAAGTTTTGAAGCTCTCAAAATCTGGCTCCACTTGCAAATGTAAAAACCGATTGGCTAAAGGCGTTGGCATCTCAAACACCCCAGCGCGATCCTCCTTGCGGTTTCCTGCTGCCCATACAAACCAGCCATCAGGCACAACATAAGAACCTACACGGCGATCCAAAATCAGTTGCTGTGCCATCCCCTGCATCGTTGGCGGAGCCATATTAATCTCATCGAGAAACAGAATTCCTCTCCCCTGTTGAGGCAAAAATTCGGGGGGGAACCACTTAGAAACTCCCGCCTCTGCCACAGGCAATCCCCGCAGATCCGTTGGTGCCAGTTGACTCAACCGGATATCGACAACTTCGAGCTGATGGATGCTTGCTAGTTGCTCGACGATGCTAGATTTGCCAATCCCTGGCGCACCCCAAATCATCGTGCTAATTTTGAGATTGTTGGTAATCAGACGATCGAGATAAGTCTTTAAGTCTTCAGGATTCATGGGAACGGCTGTGCCTGGGTGTTTGGGCGTGTAGGTATGCGGGAATCTGGATGTTGGTATTACCAACTAGTTACTACCTTCACCATTTCAACAATTTACGCAATTCTCCTCGGAGTTGAGGCGATGTATTGGAGTTACCAACAAAAGAGTCATAAATCAGTCGAGCTAGTTGGCTCTGGGCGGTGTAGCTTGCCCACAGTTGTTTCCAGAGCCGATCGATCGTCGCACTAGGAGTGCTTGGATGGCGTACCACCGCCAACTGCAATACATTCCAGTCTGTTTGCGCTAGCTCTACTAATTGATGGGATTCTGTCGTCATTTGTTTCGCTAGCCACAGCGAGCTAGCTACTGACCGATCGGGCGCAAGACACATCTGCATCAGTAGCTCAGTTGCGATCTGGGGATGAAGTGCTACTAATGTTGTAAAGATAGGATCGTTAGTTTGTCGATATGTGGATAAAATCTGCTCCAGTACGGCAACAGGTGTCTGGGCATTTTCTGCCACAATTTGCGCGACACTACCACTAACATTGACAATCTCGGCGAGTAAGTCGGGTGGTGTGTGGGGATGTGCGGCGACAGCTCGGATCAGTTCTCGATCCTGATAACGTGATTTTTGGGCTAGATTTTTTAGTAATGCGCTGGGAGCTTGGGGATTGTAAGCTACTGCCAGCCAGAGACTATAATCCTGCTGAGTGAGTGCATACTCCATCAGGTTTCGGGGTACCCGCTCGCATTGCAGCAAACTCGTCAGGGTAGAGTGTGGAATCTCCGCCGCCAGATCGAGCCGCTCCAATTGTAATAGTTCAAACATCGGGTTGCTCAGGATGGCTTCAGGAAAGTCAATCCCTAATTGCCAGAGGACATCTGTAGGCGTATTAGGATTATTAGCGACAATCCGCCGTAGTTCCCAATCTTTCTCTGTGGCAATTTTACGTAGTAGTTGTGGATCTGTGTTGGGGTTACTAGCCATCTGCGCCGCTGACACTCTTGGATTTACCGTGCTAGCAGTTGTGTCAGTTACTAGCTCATCGATCTTTACTTCCATACTTATTTTCCGAATCTCTCGCTTACTCACTCATCGATTAGAGTACCCAGATAGAAACCCAAAGATGAAGGTTACTAAAATAATTCGTAGAAAGTTGCGATCTTTAGCTGAAAATTAGCTGTATGTGTTGATGTTCCTAATATGTAGTATCTACCGATCGGGATATTTAATATCCAAACGACATCAAGTTTTCAGACATTTATTACCAACGATCGAGGGTAAGATTCATGCTTTATATCATGGCTATGAAATTTCCTTGGACATCAAAATACATGACGTCACCTTGGTATTGCTATTGACTTGGTTTGGCGGGCTATTTATTACGATCTGCTCGATTTTAGATAATCTCGTTGTGGGTACTAAAAACCCTCAATATTCGACGACGGTACAAATTGTCGCCCTTTATCAATTGTCAATTAATTTACATCTGGTTATTCATCAATTCGATCGCAAGCTCCAATACTCACCCAAGTACTGGAAATCTGACCATTGACGTTGTGATACCACTCTTTTTTCCAGATTGGGGCTTGATGCTTGAGTGTATCGATCGCATATTTACACGCCTCAAAGGCTTCACCCCGATGGGGACATCCCACAGCTACCAGCACGCTGATTTCGCCGATCTTTAACTTGCCCACTCGATGGTAAATGACGATCCGATTAGCCTCAGTCCATTGCTGACGAATCTCTAACCCAATGGCGGCAAATACCCGCATCGCCATCGGCTCGTAAGCTTGGTATTCTAGATATTCTACTGCTTGTCCATCAGTGCGATCGCGAACTGTCCCGCTCATGATGACTACAGCTCCATTTCCTGGTGCATCAGCTAGCTGGTAGACTTCATCTAAGGATAGAGGTGCAAAGCCGATCGCAAATCGATCGTCAGGATGAGCCGAGACTTGAGTAAGTGTAGGGATTGTCATCATCGATTTAAAATATATTGTAAAAATATCATCAACGTGATATATTTGTAAATGTCGGTTAATAGCCGTAATGTGGATAGGTGGCTGAGTGGTCGAAAGCGGCACACTGCTAATGTGTTATGGGAGTGATCCCATCGAGGGTTCGAATCCCTCCCTGTCCGTTGTTAATCGTCTAAATCAAAGAGTAGGAGCAATTCATCAATTGCCCCTACTCTCTTATGTCACCTATTTCAGTACTGGAAACGCCGCCCGTTCCAGAGCTAATTTCTCCGCAGCGCGTTCGGCTGCGAGTAAGTCTAATTGCTGCCAAACTTTCGCCAGCAGTGGCTCCAAACCCGTGTGAGTCGCTGAAGAAATTAAAAATACTTCCTGTTGGGCGACTTCACTCAAAGCTTGAGCGATTTCGGCAACTTCCTCATCATCTACAGCGTCAATCTTGCTCAAAGCTAAGATTTGGGGGCGAGTGACCAGAGACTCACTATAAGCAGTCAACTCTTGTCGAATCGTCTGATAGGCACCGATCGGATCGTCGCCAGTTGCCTCGACTAGGTGCAATAATACTCGTGTGCGCTCGATGTGCCGGAGGAAATCATGTCCCAAACCCGCACCTTCAGAGGCACCCTCGATCAACCCAGGAATATCTGCGAATAACGTACCATCGCCAGAGGGTTTCCTGACGACACCCAAATTAGGAACTAGGGTTGTAAAGGGATAATCAGCTACTTTCGGACGGGCGGCGGAGAGGGCGGAGATCAGAGTAGATTTACCAGCATTTGGCAACCCAATAATCCCGACTTCGGCTAATAATTTTAGTTCCAGCCGAATCCGCTTCTGCTGCGATAGTTGCCCAGGTAATGCGTATTCGGGAGCGCGGTTACTATTGCTCAAAAAGTGAGCGTTACCCAATCCACCTTTACCACCAGTAACAACTCGAAAAGTCTGTCCTGGCTCCACTAAATCGACCAACAGTTCATCGTTTGCCGTATCATAAATCATCGTACCGCAAGGTACATCAATATTCAGGTCGTCACCGGACGCGCCAGTGCAATTACTCGAACCACCTTTACCGCCGTTTTCCGCTTTGAAGCGACGGTTGTACCGAAAATCTAGCAAGGTTTGCAGGTGTTCGACAGCAGTAAATAACACTGAGCCGCCTTTACCACCGTTACCGCCAGAAGGCCCCCCAGCCGGAATGTATTTTTCCCGCCGAAAGGTGACTATCCCATCGCCGCCACTTCCTGATTCTACTTCTACTTCTGCGAGATCGATGAATTGCATGGTTTGGGCGATTGGGTATAAATGAGTCAGGCTTTATTTTAACTCACTATCTACCTACCCTTACATATCTACAGCGATCCTCGATGAGAAGCTAAGTAAGTGTAGGGTGTGTTAGCGTCAGCGTAACGCACCGAGATTGAGACTATTGGTGACAAGCGAATCGGTAAACGAAGAGAACTTGTGGGTTGCGAGTTTTATTTGTGTGGGCAGAACCCGGATCTGGGGGTTCCGACCCCCAGACCCCCCGTTGAGGAGCGGAACGCCGCCCCTCAAACTCCCCTGCTTACAGGTGGCTTGTGTGTAGCTTAGTGCGGCGTTCACTCCATTTTAGGGTTTAGTTGGAAGTTATTCCAATACGATTCGGTTCAGCGGAGCTGGCACGGTGAGATCGGCATTAGGTGGGTAATAGCTGCGCTAAAACGACAGTAAGTGTAGTGGCTCGACACGACTAAATATGTGGGTAAAGCGATCGCCAAACAGATTACTAATTGTATTTCTCAGAGTTCTGAATGCCCACAGGTTTAGTCATGTCGTCCCAGTAGGGTGTGTTAGGCGCAAGCCGTAACGCACCAAGGTTAAGACTTGTCACTCGATCGGTAGCCACAGATCTTTGGTGCGTTACGCTGTCGATAACACACCCTACGGTATTTTTACGCATCAAATAGGGTCGAGCGATGACGATCGCAGATAATAAATAAGGTGGGCAAATACCCACCCTCAGAGTTTTTTTGGATTTATTTCCTAAAGCCTAAAGCCTAAAACCTAAAACCTAATTATTAGCGTTAAAGTCGCGGAAGCTTTGATAAAATTCATTTTCTTCATAGATATGACACTTATCGGTAATATCTTTCATCATTTCCCAGGTGAACTTACGTTCTTTAATATATTCGCCCCAATTACTTTGAATGATGGCGTGAGCTTCCCGCAGTCGGTAGGAAGGGATAGCTGTGGAAATATGATGGGGAACGTGAACGTTGATATCGTGACAGAGGAATTCCACCCAGCGAGGGTAATCACAATGAACTGTACCAGATAGTTGGGCGATCGCTTCGTTCCATTCGCCTGCTGGTGTAAACGGAATATCAGCGGCGGTATGGTGGACGATCGTAAAGGTACTCATCCAGAAATGATACACCAACCAAGGCACAACCCAAAATTTGACAAGTCCCCAAATGCCCACCGTGCCAATGATGACTGGAAAGATAATTGCAGCACCGATAATGACAAATAAGGCGGAGAATTTTACATCATCGCGGGTTTTGCCTGCTGGAAACTTGCGCCAGTCAAAGTGGACTGCTGCCCAATGAGGTAATGATGCCAACCACCACAACCGACCGCGCATCGCTTGGTAGACTACTTGGAGCCATGCTGGTGCATCTTGATAGGCTTCTGGTCGCCACGGTTGCCACGCGTTGTCCACGTCCATTTTGTTGGTGTGCTTGTGGTGTTTGGCATGACCGTATCGCCAACCGTGAAAGGGATAAATCAGGGTCAACATGAACAGATGACCGACGATATCATTGACTTTCCGACTATTTGAAAATGAACGGTGAGCGCAGTCATGCCCAATGACAAAGCAGCCAGTCATTGCCGTACCTGTAAATATCCAAGCTAGGGGTAAAAGGTACCAAGGCGAGACAGATATGGCAAACATCCCTAGTGTTACCGTCACGATCGTTTTGAGCGTCATCAGCAGAGCTTTGCTGTTGTCTTTAGCAAAAACTTCCTTAGGTAAAGACTGGACGATATGCTTGAGCTTGAGATTCGGGGACAGCGCGGTGGCTGGATTCGGATCGATCGATAAAGTCATGTAGCGGTTTAGTCCAAAGATGATAAGGTAAAGTTGCTGCTACTGCCAATTAGACACCGCTCTATCGGCAGATAAGTGACAATTATGAGTTTGCAGCCGAACTCGATCCCATTTTGTTAACAATCGTTAATAATTATCGTACATTAATCTACGGCTGGGGTCTAGTAGATCGGGCAAGTCGATCCAATCTCGCTTAGGGGTGCGCCGCATGGGTGGCCTGGGACTATGATAACGCCTATATTTAGGTGCTGGTGCAAGCGATGGGAGCACCATCGGCCGACTCCAACACAAATCCCAGATCGGAAATCGTATCCCAGTCCTGAGTTGCTGATTGTCCTGGGGTAGTCAAATAATCGCCGACAAAAATCGAATTTGCCACGTATAATCCTAACGGTTGGAGCGATCGCAAATGCACTTCTCGCCCTCCAGCGATCCGAATTTCTTGGGAAGGTAATAAAAATCTAAACAAACAGAGAATTCTGAGACATTGCTGCGGCGTTAACTGCCCGATATCGGCAAACTTGGTACCAGGAATGGGAATCAGAAAATTGATCGGTACGCTAGTTACGCCTAATTCGCGCAGGGACAGGGCTAAATCGATGACATCATCATCTGACTCACCCATGCCGAGAATCCCGCCCGAACAGGTCGTAATCCCCGCAGCATGAACATTTTTGACTGTCTCGACTCGATCGGTATAGGTGTGAGTCGTGGCGATCCGATCGTGATTGGATTCAGACGTATTCAGATTATGATTGACTCGATCGACTCCAGCCTCAGCGAGACGGTGAGTTTGTGCTTCAGTCAATAAACCCAGACAAGCGCAAACTTTCAGATCGTAATTCGCCTTGATTTCCCGCACTGCCTCTAATACTTTACCAAAGGTCGCTTCATTTGGCGATCGACCAGAAATCACCATACAAAAAGTCCCCGCCTGGAGTTCGGCGGCGCGTTTGGCTGCATCCAAAATCTTCGACTGCGCCATCAGCGGATATTTCTCGATTTCGGCTGTAGAAATCTTGGACTGGGAGCAATAATGACAGTCTTCTGGGCACAATCCACTTTGAGCATTGAGCAAGTAGTGTAGCCGTACCCGATTGCTCCAGTAGTGACGGCGCACCCGATAAGCGGCGGCGATTTGTTCGAGCAACACCTCGTCAGGTGCCTGAAGTACGGCAAGGCTCTCAGATCTAGTCAAGATCTCCCCTGCAAGCGATCGAGCGGCTAAGGTATTCCAAGTGGGTGTCGTCAGTAACATCGAACTTTCGGTCTCTATTGGACAATCATCTATTATCGCAGGCGGGTAGCCGGATCGATCGCCTAATTTTGTTAAGATTCTATAGCAATCCTACCTCTACCCTCTACCCTCTACCCTCTAATCACAGTTAACTTCTAACTTTCGCAGGAGGTCTAATAGCTAGACGACGAGCGTACTAACTCGATCGCGTCCTTGAGATTTAGATTGATATAAGGCTCGATCGGCAGCATGAAGTAAAGTTTGAAAATCATTTTCCTGAGTTGGGATAATTGTCGATACACCGACACTAATCGTCACGTATGGACAAACAGATGAAGCTTCATGAATAATTTGGAGATTCTTAATTGCCAATCGAATATTTTCAGCTACAGAAACTGCACCCAAAGCATTTGTATTGGGAAGGACGATCGCAAATTCTTCACCACCATAACGTGCCACTAAATCACCAGTCCGTCGCACCGTATTTCGCATCGCCTTGGCTACTTCCATCAAGCACTTATCTCCAGTTGGATGGAGGTAGCGATCGTTGTAGTTTTTGAAAAAATCTACATCGCACACGATCAGCGATAGCGGTGCTCTAATCCGCTGCATTCGCTCCCATTCTCGCTGCATATAGTCATCAAAACCGCGTCGATTAGCTAGTTTTGTCAAGCTATCTAGATTAGCTAATAACTGTAAACTTTTATTTGCTTGCTGGAGTTCATTTAATTGATTTTTAATCAGATGGGATTGACGAATTAAATTCCTGACTCGCTGCCGCAAAATCGATAGATTAATTGGTTTAGTAATATAATCAGTCGCTCCTGATGCAAAAGCTCGATCGACTGACTCATTATCATCAAGTGAAGTAATCATCAAAATCGGTGTCAATCGATCGCCAAGCTGCTTGAGTTCTTGGCAAAATTCAAATCCATCTAAAATTGGCATCACCGCATCAACAAGGATTAAATCGGGACGATACTGTTGATAAGCCACGATCCCATCATTGCCGTCTTTTGCTAAGATGACTTCAAAACCATCTTGCGTTAATGACTCACTAACTCTCGCCCGAACCACGAGGTCGTCATCAATCAATAAAATTCGTTTAAAGTTGGGTTCATTCGTATTCATAATGACTTGCGTAAATAATCCACTTACTCATACAGATGTTTTGTTCGATTAGTTGGGATTTGAACGATTCAGTGGAGCCACTTGACTTCAACTTGAGACTACATTCAAGTACAAGTTAGGGTTGAGTCTCAAACTTAGTTTTGCTCATCTCCACCATAGTGTACCCATGAAGTGTTCATTCAGTAGGATATAGGTAGTTATTTATTGAAAAGCACAGTACAGTTTGTGTCTTGTCTCCTGTCTTGTATTTAAAGCCTAAAGCCTAAAGCCTAAAGCCTGACCTTCCCAGCCCGATCGAGATTAATGATAGTATTACTGTACTTCTACCAATCACTAAAAACTTGATTCAATTTAGCTCTGCCTTACTCGGACAAACACAAGCTGTAGAACTGTTGACTCAATCGATACTCAGGCAACGGCTAGCACCTGCATATCTATTTCATGGTACGGATGGGATTGGCAAAAGTTTGGCAGCACGATGTTTTATTGAGTCGATCTTGTGCGCTGATGTTCCAAAGAGCAAACAAGCACTAATCGAGCAAAAACTCCGTCAGGGCAATCACCCCGATGTCTTGTGGGTAGCACCGACATATAGCCACCAAGGAAAACTACTTTCCGCCGCCGAAGCTACCGCCGCCGGAGTCAAACGCAAAGCACCACCCCAAATTCGGATCGAACAAATTCGTGAAATCGGTCAATTTTTGTCACGCCCACCACTATTGGGATCGAAAGCTGTAATTGCGATCGAACAGGCTCATACGATGGCAGAAGGAGCCGCCAATGCCCTGCTCAAGACCCTAGAAGAGCCAGGAAAAGCCACAATTATCGCGATCGCCTCCAGTGTAGAATCGCTGCTCCCAACGATTGTATCCCGCTGTCAGCAAGTCTCATTTCAGCGACTAGATCGCGCTTCAATGGTCGAAATTTTGACTAAACTTGGCAAAGTAGAAATCCTCGCTCGACCCGAAATCTTGGGACTAGCTCAAGGTAGTCCTGGTGCCGCCATTGCCATCTGGGAGCAGTTAGCAGCTATGCCTACAGATCTACTAGAGCGTTTGACTAAATTACCAATTAGCCGCCGTCAAGGGCTTATTTTAGCCACTGAGATCGATCGAGAGTTAGAATCATTAGAGCAGTTATGGCTGGTGGATTATCTACAATATATTTATTGGCAAAAATATCGCGTCCCCCAGCTCATCGAAACACTCGAACAAACTCGATCGCACTTACTCGCTTACGTTCAGCCTCGGTTAGTTTGGGAGTGTACCCTCCTCAAAATTGGTTCGCAATTAAATAGTTGACTTATCCCTGCTTGCCATTCTATTACTCCAACCTTATGCTAGAGTCATCTTTACTCATTCCAGGTAATGTATTAGGCAATCGTTACGAGATCGTGCGAGAACTTGGGCGCGGTGGATTTGGACGAAGTTATCTAGCGATCGATCTCAATAAATTTGGCGAAAAATGTGTCCTCAAAGAGTTTGCCCCTCAAGTCCGAGGTCAAGCAGAATTAGCAAAAGCAAAGGAACTATTCGAGCGAGAAGCCGGAGTTTTATACAAGTTTCAACATCCACAAATTCCAGCGTTTAGAGAGTTGTTTCGGGTTAACGATGGTGGATCTGAATTTCTCTTATTAGTCCAAGAGTATATCGAGGGAGAAACTTATCTCAATAAGTTAAATCAACGCCTAAAACATCAGCAAGTTTTTAGCGAACAGGAGATGATTAGTTTATTTCATAGCTTATTACCAATTCTTGATTATATCCATAGGATTGGTGTGATTCATCGAGATATTTCCCCTGATAATATTATCTATCGGTATCGCGATCGATTGCCCGTATTAATTGATTTTGGCTGTGTCAAGGAGATCGCCGCTACAGTTATCTCCCGCTACAGTAGCGTCAAAATTCCCACTCGGATCGGTAAACAAGGCTATGCACCAGAAGAACAAATGATGCGTGGTAAAGTATCACCATCGAGCGATTTGTATGCGATCGCTGCAACTGCACTCACCTTACTAACAGGTAAAGATGTGAGTACGATTTATAGTCCGGCTGAAGCAATGTGGGAATGGCGAAAACACGTTCGACTCACTCCCGAATTTGGGGCAATACTCGATCGATTGCTTCAACATAAGCCTCAAAATCGCTATCAGTCAGCAGCAGAAGTTTTAGCAGCTCTTCCACCCTTAACTAACTATCATACCGCGCCCAGTTCTGTACCTACAGTAATAACCACTAACTCAACACCCACTACTCGCACTAATAAAATATCTCAACTCAAAACGCTTGAGATTAGCCCTAGAAATGGTTCAGTCTCAACCTTAATAACAGAACTACCTACGCAGGATCTAAATGAGTGGAAAAAACCTGCTTGGCAAGTTACAAAAATAATATCGGGAATCTTGGTTACTTGTCTGGCAGTTAATGGCATAGTAAAATGGGCACAAACAATCGATCCACTGAAAATAGTCAAAGATCGAGTCGATGCTACGACCGCAAGTGTGCTCAATTCTATCCCCAATCCATTCAAATCCCAGCCATCTGTCCAACAACGCCAACAGGATCTGAGCCAAAAGTTAAAGCAACTCAATATCCCAGCAGCTAAATTTTATCGTCAAGTCGATCGAGCATTTTATGCCAAACATCCCGAACTAAATGGTCGATCGCTCACAACTAAAGCTGAAGATGATAAATTAAGACAAGAATGGCAAGATCTGGCTGTGACAATTTTAGAAAAAAGAACTAATCGATCGGTAAATTAATTGATAATTGATAATCGATAATTGCGGATGCGCGCACGCCTTTGTTCCCCGACGGCTTGCGAAAAGTGCGTTCTTGGGGTTTCCCATCTGGGCGGGAGACCCGTCCAGACAAGTGGAGCACCTTTTCAAGACAGCGGCGTTTTTATTCGTGGGGAACCCCCGTCTTGGCGTTTTTTATGCGGGGGTTCCCCCCGCATAAAACGCCGCCGAATAAAAAAACGACAAGACAGCGCACCAAGCAGATAATTGGGGTTTTTAGTTACCGTAGGGTGTGTTATTCCGTAGGGTAACGCACCAGAGCCAATGTAAATATCACTATATATGCGATCGCCGAAAAATGCGATCGATATGGATGCTAACCTACTGATTAAAAACAAATGATAGAGCATATTCAGCGTACAGCTTATAAGTGGTCGATCGTGGCGGTAATTGCATTATTCGTGACAGTTACCATTACCCCAGTAATGTCACGCTCCCTACCTAACAAACAGCGGAATACTATTCTAATGATTGGGGACGGTATGGGCTGGGAAATAACCAGAGCTGCGGCGATCCAAAATTCGATCGACAAGGGTAAATCGGGGAAAACCCTCAAAGATTTTTATCTACAGGGACGTGGATCTGGGTTGCAGATGCAAACGCTCCAGGGATATGCCCTCAGCACCACATATGGCACCACAGTCGCCGATGCTAACGGTAAATATAGTAGTAACAATAGTGCCCTAGATGACTCCCAAAAGCTGACTGGAGCTAGCTCTATCCGCCCTAACTTTAAATTTAGCCCCACCTTCAATCCAGGACAGCATGGCAAGAATAGCCCAGAATCAGCCAGCCCAAAATCGGGGAATTTAGTCGGTTACGATCCCATCAAAGGGGGCGTAAATCCTTGGACTCCAGGCAGCGATCGCGAGTATATCAAAGCCAGCTATCCCGACTCTGCCAACACTGCTACAACTCTCTACACTGGCGTGAAAAGCTATAATAACGCGATCGCTGTAGATATCTATGAACGCCCCCTGACAACCATTCTCCGCACCGCTGCCGACCAAAAAAAATCCACCGGATTAGTGACATCAGTACCGATCGATCATGCCACTCCTGGCGCAGCTTCGGCAAATGTCAATCGCCGCAATAAATATGACATCAATGCCCCAGGCGCAACCCCCCTGGACAATATCCTCCAGCAACAACTTCGCATCTATCAACCCACCGTTTTGCTCGGTGGCGGACATCCCCTCTCCAATGTCAAAGAACCACTTCCTACAGGCATCGAGCCAGTACACACTTATATTAGCGCAGCCACTTATCAGGAACTAAGCAAAAAACCTACCACTAATATCTACCAATACACCTTTCTCGAACGTGGTACCAATGCAGCTCAAAAATTAGCCCAGACAGCCGCCAAGCTCGATCCCAATCGGGGTCAACGATTGCTCGGTATCTATGGCGCGAGGGGACAAGCTGGAAATCTCCCCGTGAGTTCGGCTCATAGGGACTACAGTACGACTGGTTTCGATCTGGGTACAGTTCACACCACGCGGGGTTTGCAACCAGATACCAAGCGTCCCCTCACGCAGAATCAAACCGATGCTGAATTTATCAAACAGGAACGGAATCAAAACCCAACTCTCAACGAACTTACTACAGCAGCTTTAACAATGCTGGGCAAAGATCCTGACGGTTTTTGGTTGATGATTGAAGGTGGTGATATCGATTGGGCTGCCCATGATAATCATCTAGATAATCTGATTGGTACGACTCTAGATTTCGATCGATCTGTCGGTACCGTCATCAAATGGATCGCAGATCACGGCGGCTGGGAACGCAATCAACTCATCGTCACCGCCGATCACGATCATTATTTCACACTCAATGATGACTTCCCCGATCGCTTGCGTCGTCAAGGTGCCCAACGTCTGACTGCGATTAATACAGCCACTGATGCGGGTCACTATTGGGGTTCTCAACCAGTAGTCGCCAAAGATACAGCGGGTAAGGAGTTACTCGAAACAGGTAAATACGGCTGGGGAAATCATACCAATCGCCCTGTGCCAGTATATTATCAAGGCTTTGCCTCTGATGTCCTGACCAAATCGATCGGGCGAGGATTTAAGCTCTACGATAATAATGTCCCTGGGATTCCAGGTCTTACCGACCAAATCCACATCTATCAAACCCAGTTAGCCGCAGTCAAAGCAACAGTAAAATAATTGATAATTGATAATTGATAATTGGGTTGGTTTCGGTGGGGATTTAAATTTTGATTGGATATGGGTCATGGGCAGGTTTCCTGCCCGACCCAGCTCCGCCAAAACTTCCCCTAAAGCCTAAAGCCTAAGGCCTAAGGCCTAAAACCTAAATCCTAAAACCTAAAGCCTAAAGCCTAAAGCCTAAAATCTAAAGCCTAAAATCTAAAGCCTAAAATCTAAAGCCTAAAACCTAAAGCCTGACTTTCGCAGCAAATCAATATCTTCTTTGGCGGAGCTGCTGGTTCACAGATTCGATCGGGATCTGTTGTAGTAGCCGCGAGATCGCACTAGCTCCGCGCCGACCGCCAACAGTCACGATCCGATGTGCCAGCACATAGATAGCTAGCTCCTTGACATCATCAGGTAGGGCATAAGGTCGCTCTTGGAGCCATGCCCAGGCTTGAGTGGCACGGTAGAGCGCGACAGCGCCACGCGGACTGACTCCGAGGCTAATTTCGCTATCGTTCCGCGTGGAACGGACTAGATCGACGATATATTGCGAGATTGCCGGATCTACTTTCACCTTCTGGCACTGCTGCTGAATGGCTTGGAGTTCGGCTAGGGTAATACAGGGTGCTAGATCGGCGATCGATGCCCCTGTTGCCAATCCTTGCAGCAGTTGCAGCTCTTCTGCTGCCTCTGGATATCCCAAACTTAGGGAAATCATAAATCGATCCATCTGTGCCTCTGGAAGTGCGAACGTCCCGTGAGATTCGATCGGATTTTGGGTCGCAATTACGAAAAAAGGTGGCGATACCGCCCGCGAGTGTCCGTCTAGTGTCACTTGTCGTTCTTCCATTACTTCCAGCAATGCTGATTGAGTACGGGGAGTGGCGCGGTTGATCTCATCCGCCAGCAAAATATTCGTGAATACTGGCCCAGGTATAAATTCAAATTCCCGACTGCCAGGATTCCAGATATTCGTGCCAGTGATATCCGAGGGGAGGAGATCCGGCGTACACTGAATCCGCTGAAATTTAGCATCGATCGATTTAGCCAGAGATTTAGCTAACAAAGTTTTGCCCACTCCAGGGACATCTTCTAGTAGCACATGTCCCCCAGCTAGCAGAGCTGTCAACACAAGCTGAATCGGACGATCCTTCCCGACAATCTGCTGGGCGATATTTGCAGTGAGCTGTTGAATAGTTGATAGGGAAATCGTAGCCATAGTTTGCAACTGGGGTAATTAACCGAGATGGCTGAATGCGATCGCCATCTCGGTGCGAGATTGAATTGGTATTACTCTATCTTTCCCAATTCCGATCGAGAGTACCGCATCATATCGATCTGTCATTTCTATACTGGCTTGGTAATGCTGGTAATTAGTGTTGCAATCTTGCTACCACGCCATATCTGGGGGCTTGAATATCGATCGATATTCAGCATACAATTTAACTCCGTCTTTACCTGCAATGGTAGAAATGTACTATAATAGTAATAGAGATATCTAACCTCACCTCAGTCTTCAACGATCGACTAAATTCACAGCATCACCAATCATCCATTCGCCCTTTTTGGTGTCTTCAAATGTTATTAGCCTCACCCAAACCCACTACAGTTGTTACCAATCCTCAAAGTCGATTTGTAACCAAATCTGCTGTAGCTATGCACCTCAAGCGATCGCCAGATGAAATATACAAAGTCAACTGTTGGCGATACGTAGTACACGTTGTTGGCAAAAAAACCAGTACCTTCGTCAGCTATGCTGACTTACCACCAATTGTGGGAGTAGCATTGCCCAACCATCGCGATGTCCGCGCATGGCGCAAACGCTGGAAAAAATACGACCAGATCGCGCCGCTATTTTGGCACAACTTTTATGCCGAAAAGCTGCGTCAAGTCCAGACAATGGAAGAACTTCAAGCCTGGGAAGAAGTGCTTAGTTACGTCGGTTTTGGCTTGCCAGAATCTAGCCGTATCGAGCTAGAAGGCATCTGCGCCGAGATGACTCATTTCCTGTTCAGCCACGCCGCATAGCTTTGTAGGGGGACTTTGAATTTGGTTCCCCCCGTTTTTGAGCGATTGTAGGGTGTGTTAGCGCTAGCGTAACGCACCGTTGGCGGTGATTTGGTACGCTCGCGCTATTACCTCCGGTAGGCTACGCCAACGCTAACACACCCTACTAATTTATCTGTCAATCATTGGTATTCCAGTAAGTGGGAACAACTACCATCAAAAATGGGTTTACCGTACCTGTACAAATCCTGGGAATTTGAGATGATAGATATATCGACCAAAACCAATTCAGGAATCGACCGATGAACTTCAATATTAATGCTCTTCACAACTGGTATCGTAGTTTATTACAAAACCCTAAATATCGCTGGTGGGCAATAGTTGCATCAGTCGTTTATTTAGTTAGCCCGATCGATTTGATTCCTGATTTCTTACCTTTTGCAGGATTAATCGATGATACTCTGATTATTTCTCTATTAGTATCTGAAGTCGCTCAAATCGCTAAAGCAAAACTTCAATCTAAAAGTACTCGATCGACTGTAGATAAAAACGACTCAGTAGGTCAAGTCATTGATATACAGCCAATTCAATAAATATTTGTACCTAGCTTAAATTAAAAAGAGTAGGGGTAATTCATGAATTACCTCTACTCTTTTTGCTATGGGGCGGGTAGTGCCCAGCATCCAAAATATCTACTGTCTAGTGATGGTGGGCGGGTTTTGGATTAATTTTTTAGTACAAATCCGATCGCTAGTATAAGCCCACCCTACAGGTTATTTGTAACTTAATTTAATTTAATTAACCTGCAAACTTTTCGGTGATTCGTTTCATTGCTTCCTCGACATTTACCCGACTGTTGAATGCAGAAATTCGGAAATAACCTTCACCCGCAGCACCAAAACCAGAGCCAGGAGTACCGACAACATTGCAATTTACCAGCAGCTTATCAAAGAAGTCCCAGCTAGATAAACCATTGGGAGTTTTTACCCAAACATAAGGTGCATTAATCCCACCATATACCTGCAATCCGGCTGCGGTGAGTTTATCCCGAATGATTTTGGCATTTTCCATGTAGAAGGCGATTAATTCCTTGACTTGTGCCTTTCCATCGGATGAATATACAGCTTCTGCACCGCGTTGGACGATGTAAGAAACACCATTAAATTTGGTGGATTGGCGACGATTCCAGAGCTTCCAAAGTTCGACATCGCTACCGTCGGCTGCTTTGGCTGTTAGGGTTTTGGGGACTACGGTGAGAGCGCAACGGGTACCTGTAAATCCAGCATTTTTGGAGAAAGAGCGAAACTCGATCGCACAATCCCGCGCCCCTTCAATTTCGTAGATCGATCGCGGTAAGCTAGGATCGGTGATGAAGGCTTCATAAGCCGCATCAAAGAAGATAATCGAGCCATTAGCCAAGGCATAGTCTACCCACGCTTGCAGGTAGGCTGTGGTTGCGACTGCGCCAGTAGGATTATTGGGGAAGCAAAGGTAGATCAGATCGACTTTTTCGGTGGGGACTTGGGCGATGAAGTCATTCTCAGCCGTGATGGGGAGATAGACTAAACGCCCATACTCGCCCTTGTCATTGGCATCGCCAGTATTACCCGCCATGACATTGGTATCGACATAAACGGGGTATACAGGGTCGGTAACTGCGATCGTGTTATCATGTCCGAAAATGTCAAGAATGTTGCCAGAATCGCATTTTGAGCCATCTGAGATGAAGATTTCGTCAGGCTCGATCGCACATCCTCGCGCTTGAAAATCATTAGTCGCGATCGCTTCTCGCAACCAAGCATAACCCTGTTCGGGGCCATAACCTTTAAATGACTCGCGATTTCCCATATCTTCGATCGCTTTGGTCATCGCAGTGCGACAAGCTAGGGGTAATGGTTCTGTGACATCCCCTATCCCCAAGCGGATAATCGGCGCGTCAGGATTGGCTTGAGCAAATGTATTGACGCGCCGCGCGATTTCGGGAAACAGGTAGCCAGCTTTGAGTTTGAGGTAGTTATCGTTAATAGTTGCCATAGTTTCAGTCGCGAATCGTCATTCAACAGCTTACCGCAACACTCAGCCAGAAATTACCTCCGATCTTCAAACCCTTGGTATAACCTCTCCAAACGCAAAAGGGATAAAACCTAGCACCAGCTAAACTTTACCCCTCAATATTGACTTTGGAATTAACTATCTTTTAAGACGTCACTAATTCCAGTGCATTTAGATCGCTCTAGTTTTTAGCAGCGTTAGCCAATTTCTTTCTCATGCGGAAAGCTGCTGTACCACCAACGATAGTTCCAATGATACTAAAAGGTTCAGGAACTGCTGTGGCTGAAGCTTGAGCAACAAACAATCCACCAGTAGGTATCCCAGTGTCAGTAAAGCTGAACGCAAAAGTAGGAATATTTGTAATATTACCACCGTTGGTAAAGAAGGTGCCAGTACTGCTTGCAAGCTGCAAACCAGCACCAACCCTTACACCACTATTATTAAAAATCTCTGTTTCTGTAAACGTGGAGTTTTGGTTGAGGGTAAAGCTTGTCGGAGTAGCAGTAGCAAAATTGAATACTAAAGCTTGATTGAGCCTATAGGTTGATCCACTGATATTCGAAAAGTTTACAGTCGGACTGTTAGATCCTATCGTACTACCTGGCGTAAAAGTTGGAGTAAAAGAGTCTGTAGCATTAAAAATGCTAGCTGTACCACTTGGATTAAAAGTTACATTAAAGTTATTGCCAGCAACTGGGTTTACATTAGCTGCGAATGGACTGGTGAAAACTCCAAAGTCCAGCTCTCCAGTATTGAAAGTGATTGCCTGAGCGGGTGCAGCAGAAATACTTGCCGCAATACCCATAGCAAGACTGCTAACTGCAACAATATTGAGAGCTTTGATATTTGGTAAGTTTGCGAACTGCTTAATTTTCATGATAAATCTCCTATCTTTGAGTACAATTTTTTTCCAAACCACTGTCTGTAGCTAACGCAAGCGAATATCTATAAATTCGCAATTTTGCAAACTGTGTACCGCTGTAGTTTCATAGTAGCTCACGATCTATATAGCTTAGATCGTGAGCGATATTTTTCAGCAAAGTGGCGTAGCCTTAATGCGGAAATACAGTTGAAATTTTAGCTTTCCAATAATAGCAATAGTTAATTAAACCAATTACATAGGACGTCAATATAGTTCAGCAAAATAGCGTAGTTTTAACTATAAAAATCTGTGACATTCATAAATAATATCTAAAGTCAATTGTTAAATCAGTGAATTTTTGGCAAGCTCAACCAAATAATTCTCAAGTGTCGATCGGTCTCATCAACGGTGACTTCAGCCGTTCTGTGGCTAGTAATGTTTTATACAATTCGCTGGAGTCGATGGCGATGACTAGGGTTAGGCTTGTATAATGTCTGCCTCAAATTAAATAAGCGTATCCAACAGCAGTCTGCAACGATCTTCAAATTCCGATCGTAGTCGAGCGATCGAAAATCAAGTAGCACTACATCAAATTTCGCCTCGATCTATCTCGATTGGCGATCGCACAGATCCAGCTAATTAACTTCAAAATAGTATTTAGTAAGTTTGGAAGTTTAAGCTGAAATATCCCCATATCGATAGATTTTGATTCTGGAGAGACTACTTGCGATCTGAAAAGTGAAGTTGCGCTGACGATCTCGATCTGCGGTACTTTAGCTCTAAAATATTCGTAATCATATATCTATGTACAGAGGATTTAGTGTTGACAAATCAAGATAATTATCGGAATGAGAAAGATTCGATGGGCGAACGTCAGATCCCCGCCGCTGCATATTACGGTATTCAAACTTTACGGGCGATCGAGAATTTCCCGATTAGTGGGCTAAAGCCACTGGCTACCTATGTTGATGCTTGTATCTTAATCAAAAAGGCCGCCGCGATCGCTAATGGAAATCTAGGTTGTATTCCTACAGATATCAGTCAAGCCATCGTCACCGCCGCAGATGAAATCCTCCAGGGCAATCTCCGCGATCAATTTGTCGTAGATGTCTATCAGGCTGGTGCGGGGACTTCGCACCATATGAATATCAATGAGGTATTAGCCAACCGCGCACTCGAATTATTGGGTGATAGCAAGGGTAACTATCAGCGCGTCAATCCCAATGACCAAGTGAATTATGGTCAGTCTACCAATGATGTGATTCCGACAGCAATTCGGATCGGCGGATTACTTGCACTCGCTCATACTTTATCCCCAGCTCTCGATAGTGCGATCGCCGCGCTGGACAAAAAAGCGGTAGAATTTCACTCGATCGTCAAATCTGGACGTACACACATGCAGGATGCGGTACCTGTGAGATTGGGGGATAGTTTTGGAGCCTTCGCCCAGATCCTCCGCGATCATCAAGTCAGGATTACCACCGCCGCAGGGGATTTGACTAAATTAGGCTTAGGCGGAAGTGCTGTCGGAACCGGACTAAATACGCATCCTGAATATCGATCGACAGTCGCGCAGATTTTGGGAGAATTAATCGGACAGCCCCTCACCGTCGCACCCAATTTGATGGCGGCGATGCAGAGTATGGCACCATTTGTAAACGTCTCTGGGAGTCTACGAAATCTCGCCGCTGACCTAGTAAAAATCTCTCACGACCTGCGCCTGATGGATTCTGGCCCAAAAACGGGTTTCAAAGAGATCCAACTCCCTCCAGTTCAACCTGGCTCGTCGATTATGCCTGGAAAATACAATCCAGTGATGGCGGAAATGATCTCGATGGTGTGTTTTCAAGTGATGGGATTCGATCGATCGATCGAAATGGCAGCCCAAGCGGGACAATTAGAACTGAATGTGATGATGCCACTAATTGCCTACGACTTAATTCATAGCATCGAGATCCTCGGTAACGCACTTCAAGCCCTCACCGACCAGTGTATCCTGGGAATTACCGCCAATCCAGAACGGTGTAATAACTATGCCGAAGGGAGCCTCGCACTCGTCACCGCACTCAACACTCACATCGGTTATCTAAATGCCGCAAATGTCGCTAAAGAGTCTCTTTCCACAGGTAAATCCCTCCGCCAAATTGTCTTAGAGCAAGGATTGATGGAGCCAGACTTATTAGCTCAAGTATTAGATTTAGACAAAATGAGTCAGTTACCCCAGTAATCGAGGCTACGGCTTTATTCCCTCTAGAAGCTACCGCATACCCACAAGTCTTTGGAATTTTACCCCTTCCCAGCCCTCCTCTTATCAAGGGCACGGCGCAAAATAAAGCAGAGGGAGCAAAGCCCCACCTTTATAAAACCCATTTGAGATCTTTTTAGGAGGAATCAAGCGACAGATATTGGTGAGGATGGGCGGGTTTGTGTCCCTCCGGTAGGCTTCGCCAACAGATTTTGTAGTGCTAGTCGGCAATTGTTAGCATTGTCTTGTCGTGTTTTTATTCGGAGGTTCCCTCCGAATAAAACCGCCAAGACAGAAGATCTCAAATGGTTTCTATAGCAACCGCCAAGGCGATTAGGACACAGCGATTGAAATCGCCGCTCGGAATGCAAAGTCCGCCTTCGCGGACTAATCAAAAAACGTCCTAATGAACTTGGCGACTGCTATACAAGGGAGGATTGGGGGGTAAATCAACCTCAAACGAATCATCCCTAAACACAAAAACCCCCTCACATTGTGAGGGGGTTCTCATTCCTAAATCAAATCAGTATTAACCGTTGATGGAAGGAGCAGTCAAAGCAACAGGAGTAGCTTCACCAGCAGCTAAGTCAAGAGGGAAGTTGTGTGCATTCCTTTCGTGCATTACTTCCATACCGAGGTTAGCACGGTTGATGATGTCAGCCCAGGTGTTGATGCCGTGACCTTGTGCATCTACAACTGATTGGTTGAAGTTGAAACCGTTGAGGTTGAATGCCATTGTGCTTACACCCAAGGATGTGAACCAAATGCCAACTACTGGCCATGCACCCAACAAGAAATGCAAGGAACGGCTGTTGTTGAATGATGCGTATTGGAAGATGAGACGACCGAAGTAGCCGTGAGCTGCAACGATGTTATATGTTTCTTCTTCTTGTCCGAATTTGTATCCGTAGTTCAAGGACTCAACTTCAGTTGTTTCACGAACCAAAGAGGAAGTTACCAATGAACCGTGCATTGCGGAGAACAGCGCACCACCGAAAACACCAGCTACTCCCAACATGTGGAAAGGGTGCATCAGGATATTGTGTTCTGCTTGGAACACGATCATGAAGTTAAATGTACCGGAGATACCCAAAGGCATACCGTCGGAGAATGAACCTTGTCCGATTGGGTAGATCAAGAATACTGCGGTTGCTGCTGCTACTGGAGCGGAGTAAGCAACACAGATCCAAGGACGCATACCTAAACGGTAGGAGAGTTCCCATTCACGACCCATGTAGCAGAAAATTCCGATCAAGAAGTGGAATACTACTAGTTGGTAAGGACCGCCGTTGTATAACCACTCGTCTAAGGATGCTGCTTCCCAGATTGGGTAGAAGTGAAGACCGATGGCATTAGATGAAGGAATAACTGCACCAGAGATGATGTTGTTACCGAACATTAAAGAACCAGCGACTGGCTCACGGATTCCATC
>NZ_JBGSQZ010000238.1:0-4217 GCF_041737865.1 Chamaesiphon sp. | reverse complement strand
ATAATTGATAATTGATAATTGATAATTGATAATTGATAATTGATAATTGATAATTGATAATTGATAATTGATAATTGATAATTGATAATTGATAATTGATAATTGATAATTGATAATTGATAATTGATAATTGATATTGATATAACGCCTAAAGCCTAACTCTGAGCGATCATCGACAGTGGGAGGAAAATTGTTAAGACTTCGCCTTGTTGGGGACTTTGACGGACGATTAGTTTACCACCTAGGAGTTGAAAGAGATTTTTAGTCACATTCATATTGAGACTGAGATTGCCTGTCTCTGGCTGAAAAGTGAGTAATTGTCCGATCGAGTGTCGCTGCTTGTGGGTAGTATAGGGGTGTTCGTCGGCTTCTTGTTGAGATTGGAGCTGTAGCTTTAACCTGTCGCCAACGGGAGTAACTTCGACTTGAATCCGGCTCCCAGAGGGAAGATTGCGCGTAAAGTTTTCTACCAATCCAGTCAAGACTCGATCGAGGATCGTGGGATTACTGACAACGGCGGGGAGTTGGTGGGGAATATCTACAGCTAAATCCAGATTCCGACGTTCGGCTTGTTGTTGCCACTGGGGGAGACTTTGCTCTAGGAGTTGGCTAATCGACATCGTGGTGAGATCTACCGCTTGGGATGGCTGAGTAGTAGCCAATTCTACCGCACTAAAAATCAATTCCATCCGGTTAATCTGCTCGGTACACTCACGATCGATCGCGCTCAGACGTTTTAGTACTCGCGGAGACAAATCCGGCTGACGCAATAACAGCCGCGTCATCGTGCGGATGGTAGTCAGTGGAGTACGGATTTCGTGAGTAAGTGCCTGGATCAGTTCGACATCAGCCGCGAGTTTCGTCGGTACTTCTACTGTCGGCTGAACGGGGGCTAGTGTGGCGACAGGCTGGTGTTCCAGTAGATATTGACCAAATGCCATCACACATCGATAATCAGGCTCGATCGGGCTAAATTGCGCGGCTAGCTCATCTAGATATGAGAGGTGGTGAGGTGCTGTGAGCATCATTCGCCCCCGTAAGGATTTCCACGCCAGATCTAGATCGTCAGGATCGAAGGAAAATTGACAGCTTGGCACACCATTTTCCTCGCCCAGAACTACTAATAGGCTAAATCGATTGGTTAAAACCAGACAAAAGCGTTCGTCAGCGAGGGGATCTGTGGGGAGTAATTCGATCGGGAAATGATGGGATTGGTCGAGATCTCGATCGCTTCCTGTAGACTTACAGGGAAGTAATTGACGGTTGGAATGTGGAGTGGTAAATGTAATCGTTTGCAGTTGGGAAACGATCGCCGGATGACTGAATAGGGGTAGCGGTGAGGTAATCAGCAACCCTTCGATGACTGTTTCCTCGCTCAGATCCTGAACGCCAATCGGACTGGGTAATGATTTTAATAGTAAAGTTTCTACAGATGCGATCGCGCTGTGCCACTGACTTTCGGCTCTAATCTGCAATTGCTGCCGATCTGTAGAGGGATGAGGATCTGGAGGATTAAATTCAGGTACGAGCAGATCGATTCCAGTCGGTTCTGCTTTGGTCAATACTTCGCTTAATGTTGGGAGCAACCACTTTCTGACCACAATTTATCCAAAATCTCTAAGACTCACTCTCAAGAGAATAACGGATCTACGACACTCGATCGCAGGGGTAAAACCGAACTGCAATGATGTGAATACCCATCAGCTCCTCAGCCACTGGCGATGGAGACGGGACTCGGAGGATGTATTTGTGTAGGAATAAGGCATCATCCGATCGAATGATGCCTTATTCCTACACAAACTCTCTGAATTTTCGCTATCAACTCTCAACTATTTAAAGAGTCCCGAAGCCTTTTTTCTTTTTCTTAGCTTTGATTGCGGCTGCGCCTGGTTGACCCCCACGCGCACCAGGATTTCCACCCATCCCAGGGAAATTACCCATACTCATCTGTTGCATCATGCTCCGCATCCGCGTAAATTCGGAGATCAGCTTACTGACATCGGCTTCCTCATAACCACAGCCCTTGGCAATCCGACGGCGACGGCTGGGAGTACTGGCGAGTAAATCGGGATTACCACGCTCTTCCTTGGTCATCGACTGAATCATCGCTTCAGCCTTTTTGAGTTGATCTTCACCCTGTTTGAGCTGACCATCAGAGAGCTTGCTCATCCCTGGAATCATCTTGAGCAAGCCACCTAGCGAACCCATATTTTTCAATAACCGCATCTGTTTGATGAAGTCATTGAAATCAAATTTGGCTTCGAGAATTTTCTCAGTCAATTTCGCTGCATCGGCGACATCAAAATCTTCCTGCGCTTTTTCTACCAGAGTCAGCACGTCACCCATCCCCAGAATCCGCGATGCCATCCGTTCGGGATAAAATGGTTGGAGGGCTTCGACTTTTTCACCCACACCGACAAATTTGATCGGTTGACCGGAAATCGCTCGGACAGACAGAGCCGCACCCCCGCGCGTATCGCCATCCAACTTGGTCAGAATCGCACCTGTAATGCCGATGCGATCGTGAAATGTCATCGTGACATTCGCTGCTTCCTGACCGATCATCGAGTCTACTACCAGTAAGACTTCATCCGGTTGAATTGCAGTTTTGACATCAGCTAATTCCGTCATCATCCGATCGTCAATTTGCAACCGTCCAGCAGTATCGACAATTACTACATCTACGCCCAGTTCCCGCGCCTTGGCGATACCTTGACGGGCAATTTCGACCGGATTGGCATCTGTGCCCATTTCAAACACTGGCACGTCGATTTGCTTGCCCAACGTGATGAGCTGATCGATCGCCGCAGGACGATATACATCAGTCGCCACCATCAAAGTTGTCCGATTTTCTTTCCGCAAATGCAGCGCGAGTTTAGCAGTAGCCGTAGTTTTACCCGCACCCTGCAAACCCGCCATCAGAATTACTGTCGGCTTCTGGGGTGCATTCGCGAGGGGGCTATTAGTTTCCCCCATCGTCCGCACCAATTCGTCATAGACAACCTTGATAAACTGCTGGTCTGGGCGAACTCCTGAAACTACGTTCGCGCCCTGAGCCTTGGTTTCGACTTCCTTAACAAAATTTGTGACCACTTGGACGTTTACATCAGCCGAAAGTAGCGCGCGACGGACTTCCTTGAGGGCATCTTGAATATTGGAGGACTTAATCTTGTCCTTTCCGCGCAACTTTACCCAGGCTGATTCTAAACTTTCGGCTAATTGGTCAAACATAATCAGAAATTAACAGTTATCGAGGAGCGACAGGTTGGCTCTACCTCTAGTGTAATGGATGCCAAACAACCTTCAACCGATCGATCGAATCTAGCTGTAGAGTTGGCATGAAATCTCTAAATGAGATAAAATATCTGCACTAGGTTACTCCCAAGCCAATGCACATCATCAGCCGCAAAAGATTGCTGGAGTTCGCCAAGATTCATGCAGACTCAGAGACTGCATGAATCTTGGTACAGGATCGCCAAAGCAGCCGAATGGCAAACTCTAGTAGAGCTTAGGGAAGCTTACCCATCTGCGGATCTAGTGGGCATTTATACGATTTTCAATATTAAAGGTAATCATTATCGATTAATAGGTGAGATCAATTATCGTAGCGGCACTATTTTTGTCCGAGATATCTTAACCCATGCGGAATATGACAAGGAGCAATGGAAATGACGAATGCTGTATTAGACCAAGAATATTCTAAGTTGCTGGTAGCCGTTCGACCCAAGGTTATTGAAACAGAAGAAGAGAACGAATTCTACTTAGCAGAAGTCACTAAGCTGATCCGGTTAGGTGATGCAATCTCTCCAGCCCGAGAATGCTTACTCAAACTATTGTTGAATCTGATCGAAAGCTTTGAAGATCGGCATTATCAACTTAAATCCGCTACTCCTTTAGAGATATTAACTGAATTGGTGCGCGATCGAGGCTTAAAACAAAAAGATTTAGTACCTGTCTTTGGTTCTCAAGGGATAGCTTCAGAAGTACTCAATGGCAAGCGTGGTATTAGTAAAGCTCAAGCTAGAGCATTAGGAGAATTCTTTAAGGTTTCCTCGTCACTATTTTTTGAAACCTAATACCGGCTCTCCTCTGAAAACAGGGTAAAATGTAGCGACAGCTACGTTTTACCCTCATACTGGCTATGGACTTTCACCTGAATTCTCTTCTTGATTTATCTCAAGCTACAGTTTTCACTTGTTACCATGAAACGGATTTTA
>NZ_JBGSQZ010000232.1:0-19969 GCF_041737865.1 Chamaesiphon sp. | reverse complement strand
ACATGTCACAAACAGGAACATTCAAAATCCAAGTCTATCGCTTGAAATAAGGCTTGAGCCGTGTGAGCTGGAAACTCTCATGCACGGTTCTTAGGGGAGGGGAGAGCGGTGACGCTCGAACCTTACCCGACAATATGCCCTCGAACCAGCGCACGAAGCAACATTCCACGCAAATAGCTACGGATTTAGAACAGGGCGGTCAACTCATGACGCTCAGAAAATCCTGTTCCTAAATTTAAGAAGTTACACAAAGGGAATAGATAAAAGAGTAATCGAACTCGATATCGAAAAATGTTTTGACCGGATAAACCACTCTGCAATCATGGACAACCTTATCGCACCAACAGGACTAAAACTCGGAATATTCCGATGTCTAAAAGCTGGAACAAATATAGGGTTTCCCGACCAAGGAACGCCACAAGGCGGGGTGGTAAGTCCACTGCTGGCAAATATTGCACTCAATGGCATCGAAGACATCCATAAAAGCGTTAGATACGCTGACGATATGGTAATTGTCCTCAAACCTGAAGATGATGCAGATGCCGTACTTAACCGAATTAGCGAATTTTTAGACCAAAGGGGTATGAAAGTTAGTGAACGTAAGACTAAACTTACAGCCACGACAGATGGGTTTGACTTCCTCGGCTGGAACTTCAAAGTCCAGAAAAACGGGAAATTTCGTAGTATTCCCTCAGAGGACAACTATAAAACGTTCCGTAAGAAGGTAAAACACATTATTAACAACTCGAACTACGGAGCCACAATTAAGGCTGAGAAATTAGCCCCAGTGGTTAGAGGTTGGAGAAACTACCATAGGGACTGCAAAATGGATGGGTCTAGAAACAGTCTATGGCACACCAGACTGAGAGCTTATAAGGTACTAAACAAGGAAACCAGGCAGGATAAGTATCCTACAGCAAAACTGATAGACAAAGCATTCCCATCGGTTTCTTACTCCGAGAATAAACACATTAATGTCAAAGGAGAGAAATCCCCTTACCACGGCGATATCTCCTATTGGAGTGAGCGTAAAAGCAAACTCTACGATGGAGCAACCTCTAAAGCTATTAAAAAGCAAAGCCGTAAGTGCATCGCATGTGGATTAACATTCATTGGCGAAGAAAAGGTACATCTACATCACGCGGATGGAAACCACGATAATTGGGACAAAAAGAATCTAGTAGCAATACATGAAGCCTGTCACGATTACGTGCATATGAGTAGCAGAGGTAAAGTTGTAACAATACACGAACCATGCAAATCTGAACCCAGCACAAGCAAAAGAGCAATCTAAGAATATCGAGAGCTGTATGCGGTGAAAGCCGCACGTACAGATCGAACAGAGAGGGGCGCAGGATAATACCTGCCCTCGACTCTACCATTAGCTCGCTGAAACTTCCACATCAAGCACTATCCAACAATCAGAGAAGACAAAAATGGAAAATTCAAATCGGACAATTCTCGTGACTGGCGCAACTGGACATCAAGGTAGCGCGGTAGCTCATCATCTGTTAAAACGCGGGAACTTCCAGGTTCGTGCCTTAGTGCGGGACAAAAACACACCCGCCGCTCAATCACTCCACCGATTGGGTGCCGAACTCTTCGTCGGCGATCTCAACCAGCAGGCATCACTCGAACACGCTTTGCAAGGTGTTTATGGCGTTTTTTCGATGCAGGGACTCAATGATGGCATCGAAGCTGAAATCCGTGAGGGCAAGGCGATTGTAGACGTTGCCAAAGCGTTGGGGATTGGGCATTTTGTCTATAGTTCGGTGGGAAGTGCGGAACGCCAAACTGGAGTTCCACATTTCGATAGCAAGTTTCAAATCGAAGAATATCTCCGCGCCAGCGGTTTACCATACACGATTTTGCGTCCAGTATTCTTCCTGTATAACTATGACGGGATGCGTTCGCGTAGCGTCGGCTCTGCCGAATCGATCGTTGAAACCGGAACGCTCTCCCAACCGCTGAGTCCCGATACCAAATTGCAACAACTATCCGAAGACGATTATGGGGAAATGGTGTCCGAGGTATTCGCTCGGTTCACAGATTTTGCCAATCGCGAGATTGAAGTCGCCAGCGGGGAAATGACGATGCCAGAAGTTGCGGCTACATTTAGTCGCGTTCTAGGCAAAAATGTCGCCTACCAACAGATTCCATTTGAGGCATTCGAGCAGCAGGCTGGGGCGGAAATGACCAAAATGTATCGCTGGTTTGAGAACGTCGGTTACGGCGCAGATTTGGCTCAGTTGAAACGCGATTTCACCGCACCGACTGATTTTGAATCCTATTTGCGCGCACATGACTGGGTAAAACAAGCCGCTTGAGTCTTTCCCTGCTTTGCCTCTGGCTTGCGATCGCCAACTACACAAACTCAACTACAACCGCTTTATCTGTGGCGGCGGCACAATGGATCGCAAATTTTATTAGACCTCCTGCGAAAGTAAAAGCAAAATCTTTGATAATACTATTCTCGTCCAAAACTTCCCCTAAAGCCTAAAGCCTAAAGCCTGACTTTCGCAGGAAGTCTATAGTCTCTGGTTGGCGTAGCCTCTCAGAACGAGACGCTTTGCGAACGGAGAGATTTGGTAATGATTTGACCAAATCGATCGAACACCCTAGATCGTGGCACCTAATATTGATAAAATAAAATTAGATTGAGTCTACAGCAAATGCAGCTAATTAGCGAGATCCGATCGACCTTATCACCATTGTGAGGATTGAGGTTTGAGGGTTGAGTTGTTAATTGCGAACTGGACTGGGAGCGATCGTTATTCCTTCATAACTATGAATAATCTGTGTTTGTCCTTAATGGTTATGAATATCTACTAGGCTTCATTTTGGTCTGTAGCCTAGTGCCGATTTTAGCGTTGTCAGCATCCAAATTACTTCGCCCTAGTGGTGGTGGTCCAGAACGCCGGACGACCTACGAATCAGGGATGGAGCCGATCGGTGGTGCCTGGATTCAGTTTAATATTCGCTATTATATGTTTGCCCTCGTCTTTGTCGTCTTTGACGTAGAGACAGTATTCTTATACCCGTGGGCGGTGGCGTTTAGTCAGTTGGGTTTACTCGCTTTTATTGAAGCTCTCGTTTTCATCGCAATTCTTGTAATCGCGCTAGTCTATGCTTGGCGCAAAGGAGCCTTAGAATGGTCATGACCCCTAATGATATCAATAATTTAGACCGGATTTCCAATCCGATCGAGCGTCCGCAAGTAACGACCGATTTGTCGGAAAATGTGATTTTGACAACGGTAGACGATCTCTACAACTGGTCGCGGTTATCCAGTCTGTGGCCCCTCCTATTTGGGACGGCTTGCTGTTTTATCGAAATGGCGGCAATGATCGGTTCTCGATTTGATTTCGACCGATTTGGGTTGATTCCGCGTGCGAGTACTCGTCAGGCAGATTTGCTGATTACGGCTGGTACGATCACTATGAAAATGGCTCCAGCACTGGTACGTCTCTACGAACAGATGCCCGAACCCAAGTACGTGATCGCGATGGGTGCATGTACGATTACGGGCGGGATGTTTAGTGCAGATTCGCCCACAGCCGTGCGCGGTGTCGATAAACTGATCCCAGTCGATATTTATCTCCCTGGTTGTCCCCCACGTCCCGAAGCTGTGATGGATGCCATCATTAAACTGCGGAAAAAAATCGCCAATGAGTCGATGCAGGAGCGGAGTCAATTAAATCAAACTCACCGCTATTATAGTACGACGCACAACATGAAAGTCGTACCGCCAATTTTGACAGGAGCATATCTCCAGACGGGCAATCACGACCATCCCCCAGCGGAAATCGCTGCTGCGATGGGAATGCCCGTCACGCCTGCATTAGTCACCGCTCAAAAACAGGAGGTCGAACGTGGCTGAGGAAGAAACTAAGCCGACTGCTGAAATTACCCCAGCCGCAGCCCCAATCGTACCTGCGGGCAAAATCTCTCAATGGTTGACTCAGAACGGCTTTGTAGACCATACCGCGCTGGCAAATGACAACCAAGGCGTTGAAATAATCCGCATCGAAGCTCAGTTTTTGTTACCTGTGGCTACGGCTCTGTATGCGTATGGATTTAATTATCTTCAGTGTCAGGGTGCTTATGATGCAGGGCCTGGTGATGATTTGGTGAGTTTTTATCACTTAATCCAGATGAGCGATAATGCCATTCGACCACAGGAAGTGAGATTGAAGGTATTCTTGGATCGCGAAAATCCAGTGGTACCATCGGTGTATTGGATTTGGCGAACTGCTGATTGGCAAGAACGGGAAACTTTTGACATGTATGGGATCGTTTATCAGGGGCATCCCAATCTCAAGCGGTTATTGATGCCGGAGGATTGGGTGGGTTATCCACTCCGCAAGGATTATGTTTCACCTGATTTTTATGAGTTGCAAGACGCTCATTAATTTAGTTGATAGTTGATAGTTAATTTTCCTCGCTATGGAGCGGGGATTTTTTTGAAGATTATTCAAGTGTTTTGAACTATGATTAGAATGATTAAACGAGCGACTATAATTTGTCAGATTAGTTGATTAGCTATGATTAGGGGGATCGTACAATCAAAGTCAGAGATGTAGAGATGTAGGGTGGGCACTGCCCACGAGCTAAACCTTTTCGGAGTAAAGTAGCTATGTGCAAATATACTGTTTAGCGATGGAAATCACCAATGAAGATCGAGAAATCCTCAAGCGTTTAGAGGAAGAGTTATGGCGGGAAGAGACTCGATTTGACATGCAGCGGATGCACGAACTGATAGCGGATGACTTCTTGGAATTTGGACGATCGGGACGTGTGTACCGCAGACAAGATACACTGACGATCGAGTCTCAACCAATCGATGCTATCTTACCGCTACTGGAATTTCACACTCGGTTGCTCGATCGAAACACGGTACAGGTGACTTACAACAGTGCCGTCACGTATGATGATGCGATCGAATATGCACGGAGAAGCTCGATTTGGTCGCGAACTAGGAGCGGGTGGATACTGCGCTTTCATCAGGGTACGCCATTCCAGCCTTGAAGGAACGATGGCATTGAGATGCGTGAATTTGGCGAGATTGTTAGTAACTCTTAACACAAAACCACTGCCGCGCCAGTCTAGACTTGGTAAAATGCACTAGAGGAGCAATCGAGATATCCAAGCTGTTGCCTGGGTCGATCGCAATATGAATTAGTTATAAGTAAAATCACTATGGTCAATTCCCTTACAAAACCAGGATCGTTTGACGAAATCAGACCAGGTGTAAAACGCCCCGCCAAAGAAACCCTCCTCACTCCTCGGTTCTACACCACCGACTTTGAAGAGATGGCGAAAATGGATCTCTCTGTCAATGAAGATGAGATGCTAGCAATTATCGAAGAAATGCGGGTTGACTACAACCGTAACCACTTCGTCAGAGATGAAAAATTCGATCGATCCTGGGATCATATCCCCACTGAAACCCGCGAGGTATTTGTCGAGTTTCTCGAAAGCTCATGCACTTCGGAATTTTCTGGATTCTTACTCTACAAAGAACTCAGTCGTAAGCTCAAGCACACAAATCCCCTCCTAGCTGAAGGCTTTAGTCTGCTATCGCGGGATGAAGCGCGTCATGCGGGCTTCCTCAACAAAGCGATGTCCGACTTTGGACTCTCGCTAGATTTGGGCTTTCTCACTCAAACCCATAATTACACCTTCTTCAAACCCAAATTTATCTTCTACTCAGTGTACCTATCGGAAAAAATTGGGTACTGGCGATATATCAAGATTTTCCAGCACTTAGAAGCAAATCCCGAAAATCGGATCTACCCGATCTTCCATTTCTTTGATAACTGGTGCCAAGATGAGAACCGTCATGGTGATTTCTTTGATGCCTTGATGCGCTCACAACCTTTGCTCCTCAATGACTTCAGAGCAAAACTCTGGTGTCGATTCTTCCTGTTGGCTGTATTTGCCACGATGTATCTCCGAGATCGATCGAGCAAATTCTACGGTATTTTGGGGATGGATAGCCGCAATTTTGATATCGAAGTCATCCAAGAAACAAATAAAACTGCGGGACGAGTATTCCCCATCATTTTGGATGTAGAGCGTCCAATATTCTTCCAACTTTTAGACAAGTGCGCCGCAGACTATCTCAAATTAGTAGCGTCGGCAGAATCTACAACACCTAAGTGGTTGAAAAAGATTCAGAATCTACCGATAATCGCGTCGATGGGTGTAAAATTACTCCGCTTGTATCTAATGAAACCGATCGATATGACTAAGCAAGCAGGCGTAGTTCGCTAGCAATCTTGAGTTCGATCGTCACTTCACTTAAAAAAATGGTTCTGTTTGTAAACAGAACCATTTTTTTAGCTTCTAAAAGAATAGATTCATGACTAACTGTCAACTTTCTTCGGGAATTTGGGTAAATCGATTTTTACAGTTTTAGCGATCGATCGATCGCGATTGAGGGTTGGTGCTGGCCAATTAGGGGATGATGTAGCGATCGAATCAGTAATTGTGGTACTTTCTCGATCGACTGTCTCTGACGAGCTGGGTGTCGAACTAGCAACGGGATCTAAATTGGGACTGTAACGATTGGCTAAATTGTCGCTAGCGACTGCTTCGCGCCAGCTTGTGCGATCGGATGGTGTTGATGAAGCTAAGATGGTTGTTTGTGCGAGTGTAGGGATAGATGGAGTCCTGCTGGGAAGCTCTTGTAGGGGCAGCTCTAGAGGTGCCAGAGGTGGTGCGGGATCGATTTGTGCGGTGGAGATGGTTGAGTCAGAACTAGTTGGTTCTAGCGGGGATTCGAGGGTAATTGCGATTGTTGCTGCCAGTAGATCGTCCTCATCGTCGGGTGGGTAATTAGCGGGATCGCGATCGTATCTCAATTGAGCTGCTGCGATGGTTTCGCTGGATGTAGAGTCGAAGATAAAAACAGTCTCAGTGCTAGCTGGATCTGAGCCAATCTCTGTTACTGCTATGGTTGTGGCGGCTGGGGCGGGCGTTGTAGTTGTGGCTTGACTAACGGGATTAGGTTGCAGTTTCAGGCGACGATGGAGTTCGATGGCTACTCGTTCGGTTTTGATTAATTTTTGCGATTGCTGCTGATATTTTTGGCTGAGTTGTTCGTGCTCTGATTCGATTTGGGGGACGATTGTTTGGACGATTTCTAGTTGCTGGGAGAGGGTTTCGATCAGCGTTTGTTGGCGTTGTCCGATTTGGTGAGATGTCTCTAATTGTTGGAAGAGTGAGCCGATCCGATCGTGTGATATTCTCAGCTCATCTTGTTGTTGTAGAATCGTAATTTCATGAGTCTGATTTGCTTCTTTGTGAGTATGTTGTGTCTGTTTGGCGGATGCTAGAGCTTCCTCTAATCTGGCAATTTCTTCTACTAGTTGGCGATTGATTTGCCGCAGATTGCTGACTACTGTCAACCAGTCAGTTCGATCTCGCTGCACTTCGACTGTGGTATAAATGGTCTCGATCGATTGGTCTGATTTGGCTCGATGCTCGTCACGAGCTGCGCCAAGGTTGTGAGGATTGTGTTCTGCTGGGGACATGGCAGGATGGATGAGTGAGTGGGTGGATGGGGATGAGAATGCTAATGCTAATCGGCTACTTTCTGGCTGCTGGCTATTTTACCGAGCGTTGCAGTTAATAAATCCTTGTGGGCGAGGGATTTTCGGCTGATGGTTTGGAGTGATGCCCAACTCAGAGCCGTTCCTGTTGTGAGGTGTTGTTGCCAGGATCGAGAGATCGCACCTGCATCGGTGGGGATATCGGCTAGTTCCCAGCCAGGGATATCAATTTCTGTCATTAGTTTACTGACTTTTGGGTCATAACCGATCGCCCAACATTTACAGCCCTCTGCTGCTGCCATAATCAGACTGTGATAGCGCATTCCGATCGCCAGATCTACTCCTTGAAATAAACCTTTGAGTTGTTTGGGATCTGTCAGTGTGACTACTTGACTATTATCGGTCAGTTCTGCCTGAATTTGCTGGGCAAGATCCAGATCTGTAGTCAGTTGAAAGGGGACTAGTAAAATCTGACTGTCAGTGGCGGCTTGCAAGTCCACTAAGGCTCTAGTTAGGACATCCAACCGTTCGGTTGTCAATTTGGGATGCGATCGCAGGGTAACAGCGATTTTTGGGCGGGAAATATTCGCAATTTCGGGGACTGGAGTAGCCGCCATACTCCACACTGGATCGGGAGCCATCTGACAGGATATCCCCCAGCCTTCCAGCAATGCGGCAGAGGCTGGATCTCGGACGCTGACAGCCGTGCAGTTGCCAAAGGCACGTTTGGCAATCCACCGCGTCAGCGGCTTGTTAAGCGGGCCAATTCCTTGCGCGAGGGCGATCGTTTGGAGTCCGAACTGTTGAGCTAATCCCAGTAGCCCCCCATAATAAATCGAATTCCGCAGACTTGTCGCATCTTGGATCAGACTTCCGCCGCCTAAGATCAAAACTTGGGACTCTCTGAGTGCGCGAATTACCGCACCGCTATTCATGCGATCGTAACTTCTGACGCCATAGCTCTTGGAAGTAGCACGCGGATCGGCAGACAGTACCAGCGGTTTTACATTTGGCGGTAGCATCTCCAGCATCGACACCAGCAAGGCTTCATCGCCACCATTACCTTTGCCATAATAACCACACAGTACAGCCTGAATCTCACTCATTTGGTCACACACCCGATCGACAACTTAGAGATATTTTACATTGCTTCCCTACCAGTAGTGTTTAAGCGATCGGTATAATATATTTAACTCGATCGACTAAAATTAGTGTGAGTGAAAGATTCAAAATAGTTGAAGTTGCGCCAGAAGATGCCCAAGCACAAGAATCACTGGGAACAAAGGAAAAGTTTTGGCTCAGACACGATCGATTAGGTTTGTGCCTATACAAAAAATCTCGATCGAATACAGCAGGTGAGGATTGGTCGGAAAAAATTGCCGCCGAATTGTGTGGGCTGCTAAAACTTCCCCATGCTGAATACGAATTAGCAACCTGTAATGGTGATATGGAATCATCTGTCGATCGTTTCTACCTGAGCATGGCAATCTCATCCTTGGTAATGAAATTTTAGCGAGAATTCACCCAGATTATCCAAAAGATACTAGGGATCTATCTCAGCATACGCTCGATCGCATTTTTGGTGCTTTCGATCGATTAGAAGCTAAGTACTCAGAAGTATCTCTACCTTTAGGTTGGGAACCAATAGACAATATTATCAAAGTTCAACATACTTTTATTGGCTACCTACTTTTAGATGCTTGGATTGGCAATAGCGATCGCCATCATGAGAATTGGGGATTTGTAGAACTAGATAAAAAACTTTATTTAGCACCAACATACGACCATGCTTCTAGCTTAGGTAGAAATGAACCCGACCAGATCCGATCGGCAAGACTCAGGACGCAAGATCGAGGTTATTCTGTCGAAGCTTATGCTGATAAATGCCAGTCATATCTTTATGTTAAGATTGGAAACAAGAAAAGACTCAAAACATTTGAAGCCTTTTGCGAAGCTGCGAAACTTTATCCCCAAGCTGCATGTATATGGCTAGATCGATTAGAGAGCATATCATCCGTTCGCGTAGCGTCGGCTCTGCCGAATCGCACCCTAGAATTGTTGGAACGTATTCCCGATCGTCGAATATCTCTGATGGCGATCGAATTTGCTCAGAGGATATTAATTCATAATCAAAATAAATTATTAAAGTTTCGCAAACAACTATGAAGAAGCTATTCCTAGCATGGCAAGAACCAAAAAGTCGTCATTGGTTTCCGATTGGCTGCTTAGAATTTGATGGCGTACAATATCATTTTTTTTACATTAAAGGAGTTGAAAAGGCTAGGATTAATGGCTTCAATGAAGTTTACTCTTTACCAATTTTAGAAAAAGTTTATAGTTCGGAGCATCTTTTTTCGATTTTTTCTAATCGCTTAATGAATCGTTCTCGCCCCGATTATGCCAGATACATCCAGTCCTTAAACATTCCAGCAGGTGAAGACGATCCGATGACGGTACTCGCTCGGAGTGGTGGGGGAAAAGCTACCGATAGTTATGAAGTTTTTCCATGTCCAGAAATTGATGAAAATGGCAGCTATCATACCTATTTTTTTGTGCGTGGTTTACAATACATGCCCAAATGTTCGCTAGATCGAGCCGCCCAATTACAACCGCAACATCTATATCTAAGTCACGATCTGCAAAATCCCTACGATCCAAAAGCCTTATTGCTACATACAGAGGATCGTTACAATTTGGGATATTGTCCGCGATATCTATCCTCCGATATTTTTCCTATTCTGCAAGAAAACCCCCTGCTAGTTAAAGTTGAAATCGAGCGAGTAAATCCACCACCAACACCAATGCAATTTCGACTGCTATGTCGCATGACAGTGGAATGCGATCCTCTTGCTGTGACAGGAAGGGATTTTAAACCATTTGCAGGCGAAGATTATCAGCCGTTGTCAGACAAGCGTAGTAGTATGGGGATCGATCGCTCCCTATACCAAGTACCTGCTGATTTCAATGCTGACATACCAGCAGACTTACTAGCCGCCTTTGAGGGGGAAGAAGTTTGAAGTTGTTGCTAGACACTCAATGGTGTAGATATATTGTGTTTGAAAGCGTAATTAATTTAGAAATAGAAGTATAAATATAGTTCAATTGCTAGACATTGTGGGAAGTATAGATATAGTCTAATCATAATCCTTGCCCCAATGTCGTTCCAAATCCAAAACACGGGTACTGCTTGCTTCCAAAGAGAACCTCTGACTGTCAGGCTCCGCAATCTGATTCATGACTATCCTGAAGGGGTAGGGATTGTCAAAGAGTTGATTCAAAATGCTGACGATGCTGGTGCGAAGCGGATTCACATTACTTTTGACTGGCGACAACACGCTTGCAATCTTCTTCCAGCTCCAACGATGCGGGAGCTGATGGGCGCGGCGATGGTAGTCTACAATGACTCGGTTTTTTCCGATGGGGATTTTGATAATATCCAGAGTTTGGGCGAAAGTGGCAAACGCGAGACGTTATGGAAGACGGGAAGATTTGGCGTTGGCTTTAACTCGGTTTATCATGTCACTGATTATCCTAGCTTTATTTCACGCGATCGCATCGTCTTTTTCGATCCTCATGCTACCGCTATTCCAGGCACAAATGCAGGGGAACCTGGGCGGAGTTGGTTATTAGCTGACGGTTGGTGGGATTCTCCTGAATTTATGGCTGTCTATGCGCCTGGTGGTTTGGAGCCAGGAACGACTAATTTTAATGGTACGATCTTCCGTCTGCCCTTGCGAACTCCAGCGCAAGCAGAATGCAGCAAAATTCGGACTCAACCATTTCTACGGGATAAGAATGTCGAGCCGTTGTTAGCCGATTTAAGTCGGATGGGTGAGGAATTTTTAATCTTCCTCAAATCAGTTATCGAGATCGAGGTAAGATCGATCGAAAGTGATGGCACCATTCGTAAATTATTGAGCATTACTACTACCAATGGTAGTGAAGTAATCGCGCAGCGAGAGCAACTACAAGCAGCCTTAAAGCAGTCTCCCGCCGATTTTTGGCAGATGTGTCAAAATCGACCTTCGGAACTGCCTAGTGTCTCCTATCGGCATCAAATTCAAACCATTACGCCCGAAAATACCATTACTTCCGATTGGCGCGTAGTCGGAATGTTGCGAGTAGACAGACAAGAGCGGTTACTAGGAATTATTAAAGAATTAGCCGAGCAAAGAGAAAAGGCAGTACCTTGGGCGGGTGCAGCAGCGAGAATTTCGACACATAGTACCGACGGCAAAGAAAGACCATTTGTCGGGCGGACTTATTGCTTTTTGCCACTATCTGAATCTGGCTTACCGATTCATATCAATGGTTTTTTCGATTTAGATTCTTCCCGTACTAAATTGACGAGCGGGAGCAATTTATCTGGGCGCGATGCAAATCGGGTGCAGTGGAATGAATTGCTAATTAAATATACAGTCGCTCATGCTTGTGCTAAGTTAGTACGAGATTTAGTCGCAGATATTGGCGATACCGATCCGCAGCATTTTTATAGTTTCTGGGCGGTAGATACAGTTAAAGATATTGCTCTCGAACAATTATCAAAACATTTGCTCAAACTATTAGACGATTTACCCGTAATTAGAGCTACTCCCGCAGGGAAATGGTTTACACCTAGTGCTGTTAAATTACTAGCTACTGGAAGAGAGAAACTATTCGATCCTCTGAGTGCTGATGGCTTAATTTTCCCCAACCCTCAATTACCTGCTCGAATTACTTCAGCATTTGCACAAGCAGAAATCAAGTTAGATAGTTTTAGTACAAGAAATCTGATAGATTATCTCAAAAGATCGGAAAGTTTAGGCTGCTCCCTTGAGGAAGCACCATTACCCAGCTTACGGCGACGAGATTGGATTTATATTCTACTGGAACAATGTCTGAGTAATAATCATCGCGATCTTCAAGGTTTACCGCTAGCTTTATTAGCAGATGGTTCTCTACAAGTATTTGGTTATCAATGTCAAGACAATATTTATACTGGAGAGCGAATTATTAGAGATATTTTTAGTAATGTACCTGAGTGGTTTCTTGATGAAGATGTAATTAAAGAGTTTCCTAGCTTAACTAACTACGATGGAATTATTGATATGACTCCCACTCTCGTAGCGGAGAATCTATCGGAAGTCATCGACGAAGCAGCAATTTGTACGGCACTAAAACTAGGTGATTCTCGATCGCCATATTTAGAATGGTTAATTAAAGTTTATCAGTATTTTACTAGCATAAATGGAGATCTGCCCAATGAACTCAAGCAGGTTCCAATAGTACCAGGTAGTGACGGCAATCTTTATCGGGGCGGTTTGATTGAAACGCCTTTGTTGTGTAATGATATAGGTAGAGATGTTGCCATTAGTCAGATCGTTATTTTCTTTAATATTGTATCCGTCGAAGCACCAGAAGCTCTGTTTTTGGCGATCGACAAATTTATCAATAAGCATCCAGAGCAATTTATCTGGAGATTCAATTCCCTAGATCTAATCGGTACTCTGGCAACGCGGAAAAATCACCAGCTACCAGCCTATTGCAATTATTATCACCAGCTTTTAGATTTGCTAGTGGGCGATCTCGGAATCATTAAAAATAATGAAGATTTTAAGAAAAATCTCCGCCAACTGAAGATTTATCCGACTACCAATAATGAGTTAGTCTCTCTAATCGATGAAAATGTCTATCTATTGGGTGCAGATGATTTGCCAGCGATCGATGGAGATCTACATCTGTTAAAATTGGGAGATGGTCAAACCTGGAAAGCCTTGTTTGATATACTAGGTGTAAAGACACTCGATCGAGCTACCTTTATTCAAGATTTTCTCATTCCTAACTATGAGAAAGTTAATGATAGCGAACAACTAGCTGCTTTAACTTGGATTCGTGAGAATTATGATGTCGCGCTCAAAGAGATTAAAAAACGCGACGTGGAGAAAGCAAAAGAATTTAAACAGCTAATAACTACTACTCCGCTGGTATTATGCGAAGATGGATATTTACACCCGATCGCAAATATATACGATCCGCAGGAAATAGTAATTAAAGATATTTTAGGCGATCGTGCGCCGATGCCAGATCGCAATTTTTATCTCAAAGATTCTGAAGATGTCAAAGACTCTGACAACTGGAAAGACTGGCTCGATTTCTTTAGTAAGTTAGGAATGCTCAACGCTCTCAATCCTCAAGACTTACTAGATTTTGTCGATTCACTAATTGACAAAGCAGCACGAATTGGTGGTGAGAGCGTTGCTGAGTCTTGTCTGAAGGTTATTAAATATATAAATAATAATTGGCAAGAATTAAAAGATACAACAGTCGATTGTGGATCAACTAAGTTTGTTGAGTATTTAAAACAACGTGCTTGGCTTCCAGTCGAAATATCTCTCAACAACTTAAAAAAATATCCAGCCGCACTTATTCCGGCAGATCGACTATATACAGCTACTGAAGTTGCTATGTGGGATGATGGATATTTAATCGCTAGTCAACGCCCATTATTAGATCGGGCTTTAGTTCTAAATTTAGAGCTTAAAAAAGCTTTAGGTATAGATTTCGGGCTGGATAACTGGCAAGAAGTCGTCACTCATTTAGATGAATTAATTACTCTGTGGGGAGAAAGTGTATCTCAGGAATTATTACTTCCAGAAAACTTCGATCGATCCATACAACGAGTATATGAATTTCTCGCAAGTAAGAGTATAGTTAACAATCATAGATTATGGTTGACTCATCATTTCAAAGACATGTCCTGGCTTTGGAATGGTACTAAATTTTTACAAGCAAAACATACCTTTCAAACTGATGTCAGTTATCTCCATCCTTGGCGCACGAAGCTTCAAGTAGATAAGCCAGAGATCCGTAAATTATTTGAGGTATTAGGACAAAAAATAACTCCTACTATTGATGACTATCTAGAGCTAGTGAACGAAATTGCCGAAGCTGCCGACGATCGAGAACCATTAGGTAAAGATGATACTAAATGCGCGATCGAATTATTGCGCCGAATTGCCAATGAAGCTCAAGTCAATCGATCGATCTTAGACAACTGGAATTTACCTCTACTAACCGAAGATGGCTATTTACTCGATGCGGAAGATGTCATTATCCCCGATGCTCCGTGGCGATTAGAGAGCATCCGTGAGATGGATGTTGTTTCGATCCTCCATCCTCAAATATCCACCTTCCTCGCTCGTCTAGCACAGGCTCCGTCGATGGCGATCGATGTCATCGAACAACCCCAAGGAAAGTTTAGTATCAGTCGCGATGCTGAATCGATCGATCTTTGTAATCGGTGGGCGAAAAATATTCGTTCGCGAGAATTCCAGCATGGATTATTACGATTGCTACGCCATCAAGACATCGAAGGGGACATAAATTTAGCTTGGCTAAACCAAATTAGTATTATTCCCGCCACCGCGATTATTACCGACCTCTATCTAGAGCAAGAACAAATCGCCAGCAATGTATCTGGAGATTATTACTACGATAACGAACAGTTTAAATTCTATCTGCGGTGCGATCGAGACGATCGGGACATCATGCGAAATTATCTAGCCGCTTGTCTAAATCAATCGATCGGCAAATATAAATTAAACGATCTGCTCTCATTATTATCCATTATTGATGTCGAGCCAAGTGCAATCGATCGGAAGTTAAACAATCTCAGAATTCGTCAACTCGATACTCTCCCTGACTGGGAAGATAATAATATCCAAACTATCGGCGATAGTCTGCACTCTAACAATTACCCAATTCACCAAACCGAAATCGACACAAACGATCGGGAGGATTCAGACGAAGATGATGACAGCACAGAAGTTAACACTAATTTCAACTCTGCACAAGAATTAATAGCCCAAACAGATTATCTAGAATTAGAGGATGAAGAGGAAGAAATAGAAGTCTCAATTCGACAGGTAGAGCCAAGAGAATATACTAGCTCCGAAGTGGATCTACCAACGAGTGTAGCGATAAAATCTAAGGTCATGGAAGCATCCTACGAACCTTATATTCATAAAGATAAGCGGGATGAAATCGACGAATGTGGGATTGCTAAAGTTGTAGCCTACGAAAAACAACAGGGAAGATTTCCCGAAGTTAAACCTCATAATAATCGGGGTTTTGATATCCTCTCGCGTAATGCTGATGGTGAAGCCGTTCGCACGATCGAGGTAAAATCTAAAGGTGGTAAGTGGGATAGTGTATTAGTCAGTAAGCCTCAATTTGAAACCGCTTTAGAACGAAATACTAACTTCTGGCTTTATGTCGTCGAACGATCGTTAGATGATGATAATTATCAAATCTACCAGATTCAAAATCCTGCTCACAAAGTCCAGAAATTTGCCTATAAAAGTGATTGGATTGATATCGCAGAGAAAGCTATAGTCGATCGATCCGATTTGAAGACTATTCGGCAATTTAACTCGCAAGCGATCGAAATGGATAATAATATAGCTACGCAAATAAAACAAGAGGAGCGAGTAATTCCATCTTTTACGAATGTACAGAGTTATGCCGGTACCTATAAAGTTACTCTAATCAATGAAGCTGAAGGTCTAAATCACACTATTAATGTTGCTGGTGATACCTATATTTTAGATGCAGCCGAAGAACAAGGATTCGATCTACCTTATTCTTGTCGTGCTGGTGCTTGCTCTACTTGTGCGGGAAAAATTACGGCTGGAGAAATCGACCAATCAGATCAATCTTTCCTAGATGACGACCAAATCGAGGCTGGATATGTTTTACTTTGCGTATCTTATCCTATGTCTAATTGTACACTTGTGACTCATCAAGAAGAAAATCTTTATTAGTTGCTAGTATTGGTATCGATCGAGATCTAGATAACTTAAATATTTGGAATCTCGATCGAAGTTACATTTTTCTATCCATCAAAAATAACCGATCGCCATCAGCAGTATATCTAGTGAATTATCTTATTATTGTTATTGTTATTATAGTTGTATGTTTCGACATCTTTTTACGTAAATTATACAAAGAGGATCTAAGGAAAAAGCGATATCGAGACGGATCTATCGAGCATAAACCACATTTTCAAAAAAATCTAGATAGCAAACGCCAAGAGATAGATCGAGAGGAACGAGTAATTCCATCTGAAACAAATACCCAGAGTTTGGCGCGTACCTACAAGGTTAAACTAGTTAACCCTGCTGAAGGATTAAACGTAACAATCGAGGTAGCTGATGACACATACATTTTAGATGCAGCCCAAGAACAAGGCATCGATTTACCTTATTCTTGTCGTGCTGGTGCTTGCTCTACTTGTGCAGGAAAAATTACTGCTGGAGAAATCGACTAATCAGACCAATCTTTCCTAGATGACGACCAAATCGAGGCTGGATATGTTTTACTTTACGTATCTTATCCTAAGTCCAATTGCACGATTATGACTCATCAAGAGGAAGAACTTTATTAGTTTTTAATAGTGGGATAAATCGCCAATCTGGTGAGGACATATACCCGACTTATTAGAGAAGTTGGGTAGATAACAGTCAGAGGATGCGATCGTTGTCACAGATAAGTTTAATAGCGCGGGATGATGTCATCGAGCCTAAGTTGAAGTTCGGGAAAAGTAGGCGATCGAATAGACTCGCCCAGTCGAAATAGTTGTTGCTCATAAGTATCCCCAATCAGTTGACAAACTGTAAATGTTGGTTGCTTTGGTTTGCCAATAAAAGCGATACCACCGATGCCTAAATAGTCTACAATCCAATATTCAGGAATATCCAAGAGTGCATATTTTTCCACTTTGCGAGCATAGTCATCTTGCCAATTGGTGCTGACAACTTCGACGACTAGTTGAATCGTACTTCCATTACAAACGATCGGTTCTTGACTGAGTTTAGCTTCATCTAGCACGATTGCATCGGGGCGCAAAGCGGTAGCAGCCATCGCAGGTGGTTTGATGAGGCAATTTTTGGGGACAATCCAGTTGCGGCGCGAACGCAGAATCTCACCAAACATGTAGCCGATTGACTGCCCCGTTACAGCTTCATGAGGGCCTGTCGGTTCCATGTCGCGCAATTCTCCATCGATTAGTTCATAGCGGGGATTGTCGCCGTATTGGGCGATAAAGTCATCAAAGGTGAGAACTTTGGTAGAAGTATAGGTCATAATCCGATTCTCTGAGGGAGAGGCTACTTTTCCGTTGAGATGACTAAATACTAAATAATCGTCTGATTTCAACTTCAATCGCGGGAAAAGATAGAGGCGCGATCGATCCATCATTCAATCTAGTTTCTGTCTGATAACCATCATTACCCACACCTCTAAATACGATTAATTCCAATGCTTGTAAATTGACTACCCAATATTCCAAAATCCCAGCCTGAGCGTAGATCCGTTGCTTGGTATTGAGATCTTTTGTTAGAGTAGTATCAGAATATTCAATCAACCAAAATATATCTTCTGGATAGGGATGATGGGCGAGATATTGAGTATCTGGCGCACGGACGATGGCGACATCTGGTTCTGGTTCGGAATTATTAGGTAGAGTAACAGGGTGCGTTTCTCTGATTTCTGCTCGATCTCCAAGTAAATTTCTCAGATACTTTACCGTTCTGCCACAGTACACGGCATGGGGCATTCCTTCTGGTGGCATCTCGACAATATCCCCTGCTAATAGCTCCACCCGTCTATCGTCTAGAATACCTGTAGCAACTAGTTCGTGATATTGTTCGATCGTCCACTTGGCGATAGTTACACTCATCAGATCGTCCCCTTGTGAGTCAATATTTGTATCCACATGATAACTCGTTTGGATAATAGGGATGCACAAAAATGGCAACGATCGCATAATAAAGACAGAGATCTGACATTATTCAAAATCTTATGACTGCACTACTACCTACAGTTAAATCACCGAGTCCGATTCAGCTTTGGCAGTGGATTACCGAACCGATCGATTATATGGATAATTCCGAGCGTGAGTATGGTGATATCTTCAAGATTCGGATGTCTGGCGTATTTAATAATTGTGTATTCTTGAGCGATCCGAAGGCAATTCAACAGGTATTAACTGGTTCTGACAAGCAATTCGCTGCACCTGGTTCGATCAATGGGATCTTAAAGCCTTTTTTGGGATCTCGCGGGGTAATCTTATTAGATGGGGGCGAACATCGTCAGCGCAGACAGTTATTGATGCCCCAATTTCACGGTGATAAAATTCGGGTTTATACAGAGCTTATTTGCAAACTGACACGAGATTTAGTGGCAGGATGGCAGGTTGATGAAACTATCAATCTCCGAGAACAAATGCAATCAATTTCACTTTCGGTGATTTTGCAGACTGTATTTGGAATCTATGAAGGCGAACGTTACGAGCAGATTCAAGAAAAGTTGATCCGACTCATCTCATTAATCGAATCCCCTGTCAAGTCTAGTTTCTTATTTATCCCTGCATTACAGCAAGATTTAGGTGCGTGGAGTCCGTGGGGGCGGTTTCTGCGCGATCGAGCAGAACTCGATCGGTTACTATATGCAGAAATTGCCGATCGTCGTCGCAATTATCAACCAGATCGATCGGATATTTTGAACCTATTAATCGGCTCTCAAGATGCCGAAGGTAATGGGATGAGTGATGTCGAGCTACATGATGAATTGATGACGCTGTTATTTGCCGGACATGAAACTACCGCAACTGCTTTAGCTTGGGCGATTTATTGGATTAATCATTTACCCGAAGTCAAAGCAAAACTGATGGCAGAAATTGCCACATTAGGAACGGAACGCGATCCTGTTACCATTAGTCGATTACCTTATTTAAATGCAGTCTGTTCGGAAACATTGCGGATTTATCCAGTGGGGATGTTGACATTTCCTCGGATTACGCGGGAGCCAGTATCAGTTCAAGGGTACGAACTCCCCGCTGATATGGTAGTTGTTGGCTGTATTTATCTCACTCACCATCGCGAAGATCTCTATCCCGAACCAGATCTATTCAAACCAGAACGCTTTTTAGAACGTCAATTTTCACCTTATGAATATCTACCCTTCGGCGGTGGTAGCCGTCGGTGTATCGGGATGGCATTAGCACAATTAGAAATGAAGCTAGTCATAGTTGAAATCCTGTCTCACTGTCAACTGGAACTCACGAGTAAATCACCAGCAGTTCCAGCTCGACGCGGGGTAACATTGGGGCCAAAAGGTGGGATTGAGGCTCAGGTAGTTTCTAAAAACTAAAATTCGATCGTTTTAGGGCAGGGGTAGGGGTTAAGGATATTTGCTTCGATCGAGTCCCGCCGCCGATTGTGTCTTGAAAAGGTGCTCTACTTGGGCAAAGCCCAAGACCGCACTTTTCGCAAATCGGGGCTAGTACTGCAAAGTCCGCCTTCGCGGACTAGGATCTCAGTCCGCGAAGGCGGACTTTGCATCATGAGCCGAGACTTCCAGTCTCCAGGCACCTC
>NZ_JBGSQZ010000216.1:0-10878 GCF_041737865.1 Chamaesiphon sp. | reverse complement strand
TGCGGTTTTGCTAAACTAGCCCTGCAATTAGTTATTGGAGGTTGCTATTAGCACTTATCACTATAGTACACTGACTAGAGCGAGTTTGTTAATTGTCTCTATCTAACATACCATCTTTTTTAGAACGGAACGAAACTTATTTTAAGATGTCAGGTGAATAGTAAATAATAGTTGTGAGTAATCAATTAAGATGCACTCGCGATCGATAGTTAGAGCTACAAGATTTCGATGAGATTTGGCAATTAGGGTGAGCCAATCGGATCGAGTCTAGTCTAGGATCGATTTACCCCAGCAACCAAATTATGAAATAGCCAAATAACTATGAAGCTGACTACTCGCGGACATTATAGCGTTAAGGCGATGCTAGACCTCAGTTTACAGCCTGGTTATGGCCCTGCGTCGGTCAGTGCGATCGCCACTCGTCAATACTTACCGATCCCTTACTTAGAAAAATTACTGATCGAATTGCGACGAGCTGGATTAGTCAACTCTATTCGGGGTGTTCATGGTGGTTATCAACTCGCCAAAAATCCTACTCAAATTTCTTTGAGTGATATTTTAATGGCTGTCGGTGAGGCAATGGTCGTCGATAAGCCTAATATCAATGAATCGACGAATCGAGTAAAGGATACCAATCTTGCCGCAGATTGGGTGACACTGATGGTTTGGAGCAGACTTAATGAAAAACTTCAGGCGGCTTTAGCGAGTATTTCTTTGGCGGATCTTTATTATGATGCGCGGAGTTGGCAAGCTGCCCAGGGTGAAGTGACTAATTATATTATTTAAGGAGTATGTTTGGCTGTTTGTGATGAGCGAATCGGCAGACGAATAGAACTTGCGGGTTGCGGATGTTATTTGTGCGGACAAAACCCGGATCTGGGGGATCCGACCCCCAGACCCCCCGTTGAGAGGCGGCGTTCCGCCTCTCAAACTCTCCTGTCTTGACTCGCTAAACCGTCGGGGAACCCGACGAGCGCGAGTCGCTGCGTAAGGGTCGATCTGTGGGATGCGTAGTGCGGCATTCGCTCCAATCTAGATTTTATACCAATTTAAATTGGTATGACGACAGATTAACTCCTCCCCTTTATAAGGGGAGGTTGGGTGGGGTAAAGATCTGTCGCTTTAATTCTTTAAATTGGTATTAGTTGGAAGTTAGTCGATTCGGTAGAGCTGATGCTGTGCCTGCGGGAGGCTACGCCAACGCCAACGACAGGGATTCAGTGAATCGCGCTGCGCGAACGGATTACATTTTACTGATAATTCGCTGAAGGATTTCTACTCCAGAGAGAGCTTGCCAGCCAAATAGACCGACGATAACTAGGTTGATCCCGATGTGACTGTATCTTGCCCAATCCATCCCTTTCTGCATGTAGGGAGACAGCGAGGCTGATACAGCAATTAAACCAGTCATTCCTAAGCCAGCTAGTAGGTGCGGGCCGAAAAATAACTTACCATTGTTGACATAAGTAGCAGCCATGCCGCCGAGGGAGCCTAACACCATTACAGCTAGGACGATCGAGCCGATTTGATGATGGCGGATATTATATTTACCTTGGATTAGTTTTTTCTTTTCGTCCCCAGTTGCACTCCGTGTTTTCCGAATTTGGAAGCCCAGATACATTGCATATAGAGTAGTTGCTAATAAAATCCACATTAGCGGCGGATGGATAAAATTGAGGTATGGTTTGATATTAGCGGGAATAAAGTCCATAGGATCGGCGAAATTGACGCAAAAGTTTATCAGAATATCTATAAAAGTTAGCATAAAATTTGTTGGTGTTGGCGATCGCTTACTGCTCGAACGGATCTGCTCGAACAGAGGATCGGGTACCACCAAATCCATTAACAGTTCGACTGCCAAAATTTATGACGATCGCCGATCGGTTCAATCTCCTCCTCATTCAGTCCGCTAAGCTAGGTAACTATCGTCAAGTTGCTACTGCTCTAGAACGTGGTGCCCAGGTAAATGCGACTGATGCCCAGGGTACCACCGCGTTGATGTTTGCTGCCCAGAAAGGTTTTGCTCAAATCGTCGAGCTACTGCTCGTTGCTGGTGCAGATGTAAATATTCATCGGTGTCAATTTGGGACTACTGCACTGATGTTTGCCGCATCCGCCCATCGGATTGCTGTTGTGGAGCAGTTATTGGCGCAGGGGGTAGATGTGAATGCGACTAATGAAGATGGCAGTACCGCGTTGATGGGGGCAACTTTGGCTGGGGCGCAGGAAATTGTATCATTGCTGATTGCTGCTGGTGCGGATGTGGTGAAGATCGATGCTGATGAAGATAATGCTCTCAATATTGCAATTAGTCAAAACTATCCTCACATTGTGCGACAGCTAATTAGTGCTGGGGCAGATATTAATTATCGCCGGAGTGATGGCAAAACGCCGTTGCTACTGATGTCTGCTCCAGGCGATCCGACGATCCTCATTCTGTTATTGGCAGCCGGAGCAGATCCCCAAGCGGTGGATCTCGATGGTGATAGTTTGATGATAATTGCTGCCGAGCGTGGGGATACTCGCCTGATTCAACTGTTGATTGATGCTGGAGCCGCGATCGATCTCCAAAATAATGACGGCTGGACACCCCTAATTGCGGCTACATCTGCCGGACAGATCGAAGTTGTCGGGCTGCTGCTAGATGCTGGAGCCGATCCAAATCTTCAGTCTCAGGAGCTAGAAACCGGATTGCACTTAGCCGCGATCGAAGGTAATGCCGATCTAGTCAGGCTGCTAATCGGTCATGGAGCGAAGACAGATCTGATTACTAGTCTGGGTGATACACCACTAGTTTTGGCAACCTTGCACGGGCACACAGCAGCCGTAGCAGCTATTCTAGAGTCTTGCCCAGACCTGGATGCCCATCAGCAGGGTGTGACGGCTTTTGGACTGGCGATCGTCAACCAATCTACCGAAATTGCTCAATTACTATTGGCTGCTGGTGTCTCACCCGTACAGATTCTCAAAGGTGGACAAACGCCGCTAATTATTTCAGCGATCCACGGTAATTTGGCATTAGTGCGATCGATTGTCGATGTCCAAGTCGATCTCAATCTTCAAGATAATTCGGGCGCGACAGCTTTAATGTGGGCAACCCATCGCCGACATCATCGCGTTATCGAGTTATTGCTGGCGGCGGGATGCGATCGCACCTGCAAAAATCCTGGTGGTTTAACTGCACTCGATTTAGCTCAGATGAATCGCGATCGATCGGCAATTGCTTTGCTTACCACAATTTAGCGATCTGCGATTATTTTACCAAACTTCAGGGCGCAAGCCGCTGTCAACACTATGCGAAGGGCAAGGCTAACGCCAATAGTGCAAGCTATCAACCATCAACTATTTACCTGCATTAATCGAGGATGTCATCCCAATTAGTAATTATCGTCGGTAGTTTATCCCAATTTTATGCCGATTAACCCTTTGAGCATATTTTACAGCGTACCCGTGCGATGGGAACTAGATTCTTCTGGCTATGTACATTTGCGGTGGAAATGCGATCGAGTTGCGATGCGGGGGATCTGTCAAGCTGGAAATTTCGATCTTGCCGAGATACCGTTAGCAGATCTTCATCAAGTAAATATTTATGTCGATCGACTATTAGTTGCCAATCCTGAGTTGATAACTGTAGCGATCGATAGTTTATACAAAGTAGCATTAGCACCCGCACCAGATCCACACCACAATTGTTGGTTTAATTTCATCACCTGGATGACAGTTAAAGCCGCGCAGCATACCTGGAATAAAATTCCCAGATCGCAACAGTCTCAGGAGTTATTCGATCGACTAATTACCCCGACTGTGAGTATTCAAAAGCTCGTGACTGGTTTCAATCCCAAATACCATCCCAATCTACTAGTAGGATTACAAGCATGGACTTATAAGGTTGTTAAGTACAACTCTTTTGCAGATTTAAGGGCAAATGGGCATCCATATTTTGGACTGTCAAATTTTGGGATTGTCTCTCGATCGAGTCATAAATTGATTCGGACAGCTCTACTCGGTAATATTACACCGATTCAATTTGAATCCTATGTATCGATCTCCAAAGTATTTAAAAACTATTTGGCTCGATCGGGGATAAGTGTAAATAAGTTGGGCTTGGATGATTGACAAGCAATTTTAGTCGAGGTACACTCGTTATCTATTAATCTAACTATTGAAGAATTACAGGGGATAGTCGATCGTGTCGTACGCTAATTCGTGCAGATAGCAGCCTGATAATTGAGAAATATGACGATTGGGCTGGCTCTATTCCAATCGATCGTTATGTTAGTCCTCCACCGCCAGATTTTGAAGAGTCTCAGCAGTTATTTGGGCAGCTATTGATGCTCGTCGATGAATTTATTAATAGTTTGCCTGTCGAAACCCAGCAGATCGTCAAACTTCGCCATCACCAAAAACTTACCCAAGCAGATATTGCCAAGATCGTCTCTAAAGATCAATCGGCAATATCTCGGCTGTTAGGCAGGTTTTATCTAAAATTACTCGATCTGATTCACAGCCAAGTTCCTCATCCCAATAGTGGTAAGCCTCAAAGAAATAGTCTGTCGCTCCAAGCTGCTACTCAATTGTTAGAGCACTACTTTAAAAGAAAGTATCCAGTGAAAATCACATAAAGACTCTTGGTTGGTTCAAGTAATTAATGTTCTAATTTAGCTTAAATTTATGGGTAGCTTACCTCACGCAATTGAAGCGTTAACAGAAATATATCCAGAGCATATTTGGATTAGTGTCAATTTTGATAGTTTAGATAAATGTCTGAGTCAAACTAAGATCGAGCTGATGTCGATCGCAGCAGTGAAAAAATATCTAAGCGATCTAGGCTTAGTTGTCAAGTCGATCTTTCCGAGCGAGGAATCTCAACTGATATCAGTTATCAACTTAGTCAATGGCTTTGCTTTGTCTATTGACGGTGTTAAAATAGCATTTATGCTGAGTCACGATCTAGACTTATTAGGCTTTGAAGTCCCGCGAGAATGGGTGGATTTAAGTAATTGGGCTGCTGATTACTATGTACCGATTCAGGTAGATTTAGAGCATAATTATCTACACCTGTGGGGCTTTGTCTCTCATCAGCATTTGCTCCAGACAGCAACTCTAGATCGACATTTGCAGAGCTATGAAGTTGAGAATGCCGATCTTATTGACGATCTAGATCTGCTCTGGATTGCTGGCGATCTAGTTGCTAGTGGTGGATTAGCACTAGAGCGAGGAAAAATATCCAGCTTAACATCATTATCTAATTCACAAGCAAAGGTATTAATCGATCGATTGCAGCAACACAAGTCGATATTTTCACCGCGTCTAGTATTACCCTTTGAGCAGTGGGGAGCAATTATTAATTCTCCCGAACATCTAGCCGTATATATCAATCCAGCAGTAGCAATAACTAAGATCGGTGACTGGTTTCGATCGCAATTAGCCGTATTTAAAACTGCAAGTAACATCATAGTAGATCGAGGATGGGTAGCAATTGATGAATTTTGTAACCAACCAGATATTTTATCAGGCTACTTTGCTGCTAGTCAGAAGAATAAGTTTGGCATACGCGGAATTGCGCTGAATAACGATCGAGAAATTCATCGCGCAGTTAAGAATTTTAGTGGATAGTAAATAGTAAGTATCTTGATTACCTAGTAGTAAGTTTTGTGTCCATTGAATCTGACTGCTGAATTTAAAGAATTGGTATCACTTAACCATCACTTATCCACCATATTGGTGCCGATCGTGGGTTGGCGATCGATAATTTCTCAGTTTCGGCAATTTTAGCTAGCAGTCAACCAGTGCCCGAACAAATGGATTTCATGGGCACGAGCGTCGCTATATTTGCAGTAGCAATTCTCAGCTAACAAACTCGATCGATAGAGATCGCCTTGAATAGGGATCTAATCAAAATGCGATCGCAGTGCTTTACCGAGGTTGTAAACCGAACTCCATCACGAGACCTATGATCTGGAAAATCCAACCAAAGAACAAGTAATCGATCTAGTCAGCGATCGAACATTCGATATTATCATTATCATTGGACATAGTTGCACAAATAATGATAGTACTGATGGTAAAATCAATATTAACGATCGAGACAATATTTCGATTCAAGATTTTACGCAACCTTTTAAAAATAGTGTCCATCGTGGACTCAAGCTCGTAATTTTAGCGGGATGTTCGAGCATTGGTGCGGCAAAAGCATTAGCATCAGAGAATATTGGGGTGCCTAATGTTATTGCCTTTAGAATTCCAGTTCATTATCGAGCGTTGAGGCTATTCTTCGATCGATTACTCAAACGCTGGATTGGTGACTCTCAAAGCTTAGAAGTCGCTCTGACAAATACTAGAGGAGAATTGAGTGCGATCGAAGGAGATTGCCCAGGCTCGTCAATTTTGCCAATCTTATTTACATCACCTTACGATCCGCCTTTAAAGTTTCCGATCGCTGCACCAGTACCAGTTAAGCTGTTTTATATCTAAATCTTTTGACTGAATCCCTTACAGCAAAGGTTCTAGAGGACAAAAAGAGTGTTTTAAATGTTTGACAGCTTACCATTAAAAAACTGTCGATTAGCCAAAAAAATATACATGTTTTGGTACTTCGTCCCATAGTAACTACTAAGTTTAGAGGGAAAGCAGTGAAAATACCACCGATCGCACTTATTGGTTTAGTTGTTACTACAATCGTTTATTTTCAAACGCGCCCGCCAGTGCTAAAACCTGCCTGTAATGTCATTCAAGGCGATCGAATTAGCTGTGGGGAGGAAATTTTACGCAGAGAAAATAGCATCCCCGCACAGCAAGATAAGCAGGATGGTGCTAATGCAATTGCCAATGGAGACTTTACTCTAGCAATAAAGCTACTAACTAAAGCCTGGGATGCTAAAAAAGATCCAGAAACCTCGATTATGCTAGAAAATGCTAAACTAGCAACATAATAAAGTCGAGGGGGTAAATTAGCAGACGAGTTATTGACACGGGAGATATTTGCGGCAATTGGTAGCTATTCATCGGAAGTAACTTCAGTAGTAAAAGATATTCACAAGAAACATCAAACTGTGCTAATGTCTAGTACTTCTACTGCCACTAAATTAACTAACAACAATCGGAACACTTACTTTTTCCGTGCCTGTTCTAACAATCAGATATCTGGAAAACAGATTGCTAGATATTTAAGAACCCATAAATACAATAAAATAGTCTTATTTCATACTCCTGGTAGGACATTTAGCGAGTCAATGACAGCAGCATTGAAAGCAAATTTTCAGGGGATAAATATTGTTAAAGAGTTCAACTTTAAAGGTAAAGGCGATCCAGCCGACGATCTAAAGCAAGCCAGAATTGCTGGAGCGCAAGCGATCGTCTTGATTCCTGATGCTTATACTAGTCAAGATCCAGAACGAGATCGGCTCCTGTCGATCGTCAAAGCAAATAATGGTAGTTTACCAATTATCGGTAATGAAGTAGTCAAAGATCAAACTCTATTTAATTATCCTAAACAGCAACTTCAGAAACTAGTAATTAGCTTACCTTGGCATCCATCTAGTTATCAGAATAATATAATTAATATCCTCAACTATTGGGGTATAAAAGCCCAACTAGATCATCGGATTGCGATGACTTATGATGCGACTCAGGTACTAATCACTGCCTTAGATCGATTACCGATCGATCTAGAAATTACCGAGAGTCGCCAGGAAATTCAGAAAATTATTAGCAGTCCGACTTTTGATATTGGGGGAATCACTGGGCAAATTAGCTTTACAGGTAGCGATCGATCGCAAACAATCAATAGCTTAGTTCAACCTCAATGTGACGCTACTAAATGTTCGGGGTTTAAACCTGCACAATAAGGGTGGGGATCGCCCCGACTACCTCTAACCTAGATAGCTTTACCGATCGGCACCGAAAAATGTCATAATGTGAGATGCTGTAAGCTTTTACATCACTATATAGCGATCCGACTGGGTGACAACTAAGTGTTGTGCAAAGATATTATTAGATAAAATTCATTCAGCTTATGACCCAACTTACCAGTTCCGCTGACGTACCAGATCTTGGTCGTCGCCAATTCATGAACCTGCTCACTTTCGGTACGATTAGTGGGATGGTACTCGGTGCTGCCTATCCATTTGTAGCATACTTCATCCCACCTGCAAGCGGTGCGGCTGGCGGCGGCGCAACAGCCAAAGACGCTCAAGGTAATGAGGTCAAAATTAGTGCATTCTTAGCTGGTAAGGTAAAAGGCGATCGCGAATTGGCTCAAGGCTTAAAAGGCGATCCTACCTACATCGTCGTAGCTGATGCAACGATCGTCAATTATGGTATCAACGCCATCTGTACTCACCTAGGCTGTGTTGTCCCCTGGAACAAGGCTGAAAATAAATTTATGTGTCCTTGTCATGGTTCTCAGTACGATGAGGCGGGCAAAATGGTACGTGGTCCCGCACCTAAATCTCTAGCCCTAGCCCATGCAACAGTGACAGCAAACGACACCATCGAGCTTACCCCTTGGACTGAAACCGATTTCCGTACAGACGAACCAGCTTGGTGGGCATAAACCAGGGCATAGGGAATAGGCGATAGGCTTGAGGGATGAGTTAAATCCGATGTTTACGATCCACTCACTATCCACACTATGCCTACGGCAGGCTAACGCCAACGACTTCGCTCAGTGCAAGCCATTCACTTAGTATCCGTATATTATTAATTTTCTTCGTCTGTCATCCTTAACCTATGAAATTAACTTTACTCTCATGGCAACGTAGCCAGCGACTATTGACCAAAACCCTAGTGGTTATCTTAGCTAGCGTCGGGATCGTTTTCGCCAACGATCTCGTGCTACCACAATCAGCCGCAGCCTACCCCTTCTGGGCACAACAAACTTACCCAGCGTCTCCCCGCGAAGCAACAGGTAGAATCGTCTGTGCCAACTGTCATCTCGCAGCTAAAGTCACTGAAATCGAAGTCCCACAGTCAGTAAGACCCGATACAGTTTTTGAAGCTGTCGTCAAAATTCCTTACGATGCAAGTATTCAACAAGTCACCGCAGATGGCACCAAAGGGCCATTAAACGTCGGTGCTGTCTTGATGCTACCCGACGGCTTCAAAATCGCCCCTGAAGACCGTCTCACCCCCGAACTGAAGGAAAAAACCGAAGGGATGTACTTTCAGCCCTACGGCGATGGCAAAGAGAATATTGTCATCATCGGCCCACTTCCTGGTGATAAATATCAAGAACTGATCTTCCCCGTATTGTCGCCCAATCCTAAAACCGAAAAAGGCATTTACTTCGGTAAATACCAAATTCACGTCGGCGGTAATCGCGGTCGCGGACAGGTCTATCCTACAGGCGAGAAAAGTAACAATGCTGTCGTCAACGCTTCTGTTGCTGGAAATATTACGGCAATTAACAAACAGGAAGACGGTAGCACTCAAGTCACGATCCAACCTGCGACTGGCGATGCTGTCATCGACAAAGTTCCTGCTGGCCCTGAGTTACTAGTTGCTCAAGGTGCTGCTGTTACTGCTGGTCAAGCAATTACCAACAATCCCAACGTCGGTGGTTTCGGTCAAAAAGATATCGAAATCGTCTTACAAAATCCCGATCGCATTCTCGGTCTGATTGCATTTGTCTTTATGATTATGCTGTCGCAAATCTTGCTAGTTCTCAAAAAGAAACAAGTCGAGCGCGTTCAAGCTGCTGAAATGGAATTCTAAAAATCCCGATCTGTTTAGCGATTTAAAATGCACTAGCTATTACAGCTAGTGCATTTTTTAGTTCGATCGATGAGGACTAATTTTCATCAGAAGTCGCAATTATAGCAACCGCCAAGGCGGTTAGGACGCTTTACTGAGAATATCTTCCATTGCATCTCGAAGACAGAGAAATTTATCAATTTGCTTGCGGATGCGGCTTTTGAGCCATGACCAGCACCGCTCAATCTTGTTAAGATCTGGCGAATAAGGTGCCAGATATAATAAGTGGCATCCTGCTGCTTCAATTATTTCTGCGTGGCGGGTGACCCGCGACGCTTGAATCCGGCCACCTTTATGAAATGTGGCATTATCTGCTATTACTACTTGTCCGGCTTTTAATGTTGGGACTAAACAAGTCTCTAGCCAGATTTCAAATACGCTACGGTTACAAGCTCCTTCTACAGTAAATGGTGCTAATAATTGTCCATTACACCAAGCTGCAATCATATTAATTCGCCCGCCTCTTTTGCCACTTTTCAGTGCCTCAAACCTTTTTCCTATCTCATTATATCCATAGCCATATTCATCACTGGACGGGTCTCTCGCCCAGTTCTATTATCCATTCCTGCTTCATCTATATAGACTTGCTCTTCTCGGCTATATTTAGCTAGCTCTTCTTTAAATTCTCTTCTTTTTTCTTCATCCCTTTCTCGATACCCATAAGTTTTTTTTACGACTAAATCCAATTTTCTTTAAGCCTCTTGAGATTGTTCTGTCACTAATTGGCACCTCCCATAATTTAGCCATTTCTGCTTGAGTTTTATCTCCATTTGCTCTCACAAATTCTTTGAATCTTTCCCAGTCCGTAATTTTGTGTCCATTTCCTCTTGGCTCATTTGGTTTGGCTTGGTAATCTCCGGTCTTGGCGAGTTGCGCTAGCCACAAGTGAATTGTATTTCGACTGACTTGAAATACCTGTACTGCCTCACTTTTTTTCATCCCATCTAGCTCAATTGCTTCGATTACTCTTTGACGTAAGTCGTAACTAAACCCCGTCCAACTTCAAACCCATAGTTTTCAAAGTATGAGACAATCTGATTCTGAGGAGTAAATTGAGGTCAACGCAAAGATGTTAAGAGTAGACTATGGTCGTTGGGCACAGACAGCTCAAATGTTGAGAGAACA
>NZ_JBGSQZ010000047.1:0-58470 GCF_041737865.1 Chamaesiphon sp. | reverse complement strand
CTTGGTCTTCAAAGCTCAATTTACTAGGTCTTCCACTCTTTTTTGCTAAAACTTTTTCAGCCGCAATTACTTTTACCATCTCCAGAAATATTTCTGGAGTTACGCCACACAGCCGTTTGAACTCTGTTGGCTTTAAATTTTCAACTTGTTTATAGCTCATGATCGATCGATTCAATTTGGATCTATTGTATATCTCTCGATCGGACTTTTGCAGGAGGTCTATTGAGCGAAAATCCTTAACCCAAACTCACGTTAAATAACCTGAGTTCAGGTTAAGGATATTTGCTCCGTTCTCAACCCGCCTACGATTGAAATCGTGGCTTATAATGCAAAGTCCGCCTACGCCGACTGAGTTTGTTAGTCCGCGTAGGCGGACTTTGCACCACAAGCAGAGACTTTAGTCTCTAGGCACCTCTTATCCCGAACTCATGTTAAGTTAGGGTAGATCGATCAGTGCCGCAGTCGCCGACTGATAGCGATCGTTGAAATGGTAGGCAACCATTTTAGTCAAGACTCGGACGAGCGAGGGAGAGACAGTAACCAGATCTTGCCAGAGTAGATTACCCGTACTCTCATCTACAGGTAGATAACGGGGATGAGTATTAGTCAAAGCCTGGATCGCGATCGAGCCTAAAGCATAAATATCGCTGGTATAGTTAGGCTGACCAGCATACTGTTCTGGCGGTGTATAGCCACGAGTACCGATCGAGATCGTCAGACTACCTTCATCGGCAACTTGCGGCTGAATCTCTTTCACCGCGCCAAAATCAATCAATACTAGTTTATTGTGATGGCGATCTCGAATAATATTACCTGGCTTGAGATCGCGGTGAATCACCCGCTGAGTGTGGATAAAACCCAAAACTGGTAACAACTGGCGTAATAAGTCCAAAACTTGGGCTTCACTCCAGGGGACGGTGGCTACCTCTAGCTCCCGATCTAGTGGCGTACCGTCAATAAATTCCTGAACTAGATAAAACTCCTGCTGATGCTCGAAATAAGCTAGTAAATGCGGGATTTGGGGGTGATGTCCCAACTTAGCAAGAATCTCTGCCTCTGTATTAAATAACCGCCGTGCCAAATTGACAAAATTTGGATCGCGTCTGGCTGGTACTAGTTGCTTGATAACACACTGAGGTTTACCTGGAAGCTTGGTATCGCGGGCGAGATAAGTCACCCCAAAACCACCAGCACCGAGCGTATATTCGGCTTGGTAACGTCCGTCTAATAGATAATTGGGTGGCATCGCACCCGTGACTCGCTCTGATGCAGGCGTTTGCGCTTGTTTGACAGTGACATTTGGCTGGGAGGGCACCGTGAGATTTGGATTTAAGGTGTTACTAGCCATTGTCGTTGCTGGTAATTGTGTCAGCGGCAATGCGGTTGGCGGCGATGTCGCTAGTGGTAATGTCTGACTTAGCAACAGTTTGAGTTCGGCAATTGCTTGTTCTCGATCGCTTACCAGACTTTCCATCTCTCGCTGTCGCTGCTGGGTTTGGTAACTAGTCAAACCCAACATCCCAATACTACTTACAATTAACCCCACCAGTGGACTCACTACGGGAATCCAGCCAGTATGCAAGATCGCGACCGCAAATCCCCCCACCAGCAAAGTTGCAGCACCGCTAGCCGCCACAAATAATCGCACCGGATGGCGAACGTACCAGGCAATTAGACTCCCAGTCAGACACCACCCACCGATCCAGACTCCTTCGAGCCAGTCGGGAATAACCCACCATAGCGGCTGTCCATCTAGCACTGCACTGAGAATCTGACTGATAATCTGAGTGTGTACCATCACCCCTGGCATCGTTGCATCTTCGGCTTTTCCCGCACTATAGGGAGTCAGAAATTCATCCTTGAGGGAACTAGCCGTAGAACCGATCGCGACGATCCGACCCGCGATCGATTTAGGATCGACTCGATCGTTCAACAGATCCGAAACCGTCACAATCGGTGCGACATTATTCCGCGAACGATAGTCGAGCAAAATATGGTAGCCACCAAGTTCGGCATCTTGATAGCCCCCATCAGTCCCAGAGATCGGGCTAAAATGGGCTGAGGCGATATGAAACTGTTGATTCGAGTCAAATCTACCTTTAATTTGATGTCGCCGCAAGAGGTATTCTTGGGCGAGTTGGAGAGCTAAACTAGTTTCACTAGTACACGGCGATTTGGGATCGCGAGACATAAACAATAAGGCACGGCGGACGATACTATCTCGATCGAGCGATACATCTACAAACCCCAATTGTGCTGCTGGAATCCCTGGTGGCCCAGCAATGCCTGGGTTTTTGAGATTGCGGTGGTGACAGCCAGGAACAATCAAATCGTTGCTATCCCAGATTTTCGCCAACTCTGCGTGTCCTGGCTCGACAGGATCGGGGCGAAACACATCCAAGCCGATGACTGTAGCTTTAGCATCTGTTAGTTTTTGGATGACCTTGGCAATCGTGCGATCGGGTAATGGCCAAACCTTTTGGCGATTGAGATCTTCTTCAGTAATGGCGACGATCAGTAACCGAGGATCTGGCGGTAGGGGTGTCTTCTGGCGCATACTTTGGTCGTAAGCGGCTAGTTCGCCCATCTCCCACCACCCCAAGCTTTTGGTACCTAAAACTAGTCCCGTCAGCCCCAAACTGACACCCAAAATCGTCACTACTTGCCACGGTAGTCTGCGCCTAATTAAAGTTTTCCACGCTGATAGTTCGATCGCCACGAATATTGATGGGGGGGACTGAGTGACTGGGTGACTGGGGGATTTCTGATGCACAAAAGGGAAATCATACCTCGAATCCGCAATGCCTTAAATCATTATCCTACTGCAAGATCGAATCGCTATCCACCATTCACCATTCACCCCTTACCCTAGATATCTAATTTGAAACTCTCATCTATCCCATACCCACCTTGCACGCTGGACGGTTCGATAGTGCCTGAATATAATTGACTACGGCTGGATATGCTGACAAATCTAGCTTGAGCATCAAGGGAATGTAGATCAAAATCGAGCCGACAGCCACATCAGCAACGCTAAATTCATCACCCAAAAGATATTGATGTTTGCTTAATAGTTCATTTAGAGGCGTCATTAATTTCGGTAACTCCCGCTCTCGACTTTCTATTCCAAATATATTAGGGCCGAGTGTCGCATTAGCAAATAATGTCCACTGAGTGAGAATTGCTTGTTCTTCGATGGATAATTCTTTGCCACTATACTTGCGATCGAGATATAGCAAGATTGCTCCAGATTCATACAGCACAAAGTCTTCATCGACGATCGTTGGAACTTTACCAAAGGGATTTAACTTGAGAAAATCGGGTCGATCGTGTTCGCCTGTAGACATATCCAGTAGGATAAATTCATAATTTACACCCAATTCTTCTAAATACCATCGCACGATCGAAGCCCGACTTCTAGCACCGCCATATAGTTTTATCATATTAATTATTTCCGATAAGTGAATTGAATTAAATAAACTTGATGCATAAGATGGTGGGAAGTGCCCACCTTACTCGATGGTGCGTTACGCTTGCGCTAACACACCCTACAACTAAAGCCTAAAACCTAAATTCTAAAGCCTAATTCACGCTCGTAACTCAAAGCCCTTGAGATATTCCATCGCTTTATTTGGATCGAAAGCAACTCGATCGATAAACATCTCTGGTTGTTCGATTTTAAGTTGTCCTTTAGGCATACTCAACCAAAAAGATTTACCAATATCTGCATAAGCTTCGGTAGGATATAGCTGTTTAATTATCGCACCAGCATCTGCGGGATAGTTCGTAAGTTTCTGTTGACGCCAGCGTACCATCTGTGTAACTACCCAAGCAGCATGGGAGTGCCAGAGAAAGTTGGCATGATTGGGTTGTTGAAGATATTTCGTCGATTGAAAGTGAAAGATCTGAAAATCAGGAATTTTAACCACTTGTGATTTACTGTCAAATCCACCATAGTTATAACTACCCGCCAGAATTTTTTGCCAATTTTTGTTATTTCCGGCATCGGCATACTCCGATTTACCTAACAGTGGTGAAATCGCCGCCACATTTGCTGGGTTTTCACAGTATTGACAAGCTTCTAATACTGCTGCCATCATTGCCCTGGCAGTAATTGGATATTGCTTGAGCCAAGTATCTAAGGTAGCGAGAATTTTTTCAGGATGTCCGTGCCAAATATCTCGATCGATCGAAGCTGTAAACGCTTTTTTTTCGGCGAGCTGCTGTTGATTAAATAGTTCATCGGTGGCATAGCCAATAACCTTGCCACTATCTAATCCAGCGGTAATTTCAGCAGGAGCTAAAACTTGAAACTTTAAATCCCGCTCGGCATCAATCCCCATCGTCCCCAGCCAATATCTAGTCGTATAATTTGCCATCGCGGCGGGATGAGCGATCGCAAATACTGGCGGTTGCTTGAGTTCGCGAAAAAACTTATTATACCCTGCTTGTAACTCAGGCAAATTATTATAAGCTGGACGCGATCGCAACCCAGTTTTCCAAGCAACCTCACTCAGACTAATACTATTACCATTAATATTCAACCCCATCAAAGCAACTGTATTAGCACCATTTTTAATTGGCTCTTTATCTTTGGTTCTATTTCTGCGTCGGCGAGGCTTGTCCGCGTCTTCATCTTGCGCTGGCGACTTGTCTTTACCAAAATATTCCCAGAGTGGCATCGCAAATAGAGTTTGTGCGGCATCTAATTTACCACCGTGTAATTCCTGCTGGATTAGATCCCAAGTCGGCTGTTTTACCAGTGTGACATTCAAGCCATACTTTTTGAACATTCCTTTCTCTTTAGCAACTACCAACGGTAGAGAGTCTAAACTAGAAACAATTCCAATCTGGAGATCGGTTTTTTCCAACTTCCCAAAGTTCGCTGGTGGCTGAGTAAAATGAGTACTCCCTTGATTAGTACAAGCGGCAAAGGTCAAACCTGCTGCGGTGAGAGTACTATATTGTAGAAATTGGCGACGCTTCATTCAAGAATTGATAATTGATAATTGATAATTACCTTCGTTATGTTGAATTTTACAGGATGCTGTGACTTTTTGGGTTTTAGGCTTTAGGTTTTAGGCTTTAGGTTTTAGGCTTTAGGCTTTAGGCTTTAGGTAACGCAATCAGTCCCCTCATCCCCTCGTCCCATTGAACTTCACCACCCCGCTTACCATTGGCTCCCTCCAGCTTCACAGCCGCGTCTTTCAGTCCCCCTTGTCGGGAGTTACAGATCTAGTTTTTCGTCGCTTGGTGCGGCGATATGCGCCCGATTCGATGATGTATACCGAGATGGTACAAGCATCAAGCTTGAGACATCTCAAGGAGATACCGCGCATCATGGATATCGATGCCAACGAACGCCCGATTAGCATTCAGTTATTTGATTGTCGTCCTGACTTCCTGGGTGAAGCCGCTCAAATTGCTGTGCAGCAAGGCGCACAGACGATCGATATCAATATGGGTTGTCCAGTCAATAAAATTACTAAAAATGGCGGTGGTTCCTCATTACTCCGCGATCCTGACACCGCAGTCGCGATCGTCACAGCAGTAGTAAATGCTGTTAATATTCCTGTAACTGTGAAAACTCGAATTGGTTGGTCGGATGATGAAATTAATATCCTAGATTTTGCCCAGCGGATGCAGGATGCTGGCGCACAAATGCTCACAGTTCACGCACGAACTCGCGCTCAAGGCTATAACGGGACTGCCAACTGGGACTGGATTCGCCGCGTCAAAGCAGTACTCTCGATTCCTGTCATCGCCAATGGGGATATCTTTTCAGTCGAGTCTGCTGTTGCTTGTCTCCAGCAGACTGGAGCCGATGGGGTGATGTGTTCTCGTGGGACGCTGGGGTACCCATTTTTAGTGGGTGAGATCGACCATTTTCTCAAAACGGGAGAGCTGCTACCACCGCCAAGCTCGATCGACAGATTAGAATGTGCCAAGGAACATTTACAAAATTTGTATCTCTACAAAGGCGAACGTGGGATCTTGCAAGCTAGAAAACACTTGACTTGGTACGCCAAAGGGTTTTCAGGTGCATCAGAATTACGCACGCATTTACAGGAAATTAAGAACGTAGCCGCAGGTGTGGACTTACTCGATCGACAAATAGAACTATTAGCTCAATTGGTTTAGCGGCTAGAGACTGGATTCACAAATAACTAGCCACCTACCAATTATAAATTGCCGCGCAGGGCTGCAAGCAGAAATACAACAACTGGGCCAGCAATCGCAATCATCGCCACCATTGACAGTTGGGCGATTACTTCCCAGTTAATACTGAGCACACTATCAATAATACCGCTCAAAAAATCCATATATCCTCGCAAACAAACTTAAATTTATTATATAGCCAACAGGATCGGCGAGCCAATTTTATCTGCGTCTCGACGGGTTAGATTAATTTAGTTTACAAAAGTACATGGCTTCAGGTGTAGGGTGTGTTACCGCGAAGCGTAACGCACAATCGAGCAAGCAAGCTAGGCGTAGGGTGTGTTATCGCGAAGCGTAACGCACCATCTAGCCATATGAAATTTGCGATCGCCCACTCTACTTATGCAAATACCTAATAGACTGGATGAGTACTAATTGACTGACTAAAATATGTCTACTTGGCGGTGTATAAAGCAGTGTGGGGCTTGCTGTAACCTAGATCCGAGCGATCGACCCGATTTGGAGGAGTACTTGCCACCGGAGCAGATAGCCATCTATCTGAGCATGGTGGGGGAAGATGGCTGGTGTGTAAATCTCGATCGAGATACCCGTACCTGTCAGATTTATGAAGATCGTCCCGCCTTCTGTCGCGTCCAAGAAGATACATTCGTGGCGATGTTTGGGATCGAGCCAGAGGATTTGAATGATTTTGCGATCGCTTGTTGTCGCGAACAGATCGAGGGTGTATACGGAGATCGGAGTCTAGAGGCGATTCGATTTGACACAGAGCTAGGAATTTTGCTCTAAGTCTCGACCTTTGGCGATTGGTATGAGAAGATGAGAGGAATATGAAAACTTAGCTAAGTTCAGATTGTCCAGTGACTAGTCCTTTTACTCCAGAAACTTCTTCTCACGATGTCGCCGCTCAAACTATTGTTACTGAATCTGCCACAAGTCTTCAAAAATCGAGTGTATGGAGTACGTTCTTTTCGACGTTTATCACCATCTTCCTCGCGGAAATGGGTGATAAAACGCAACTAGCGACTTTATTATTGAGTGCTGAGTCCCAATCACCGTGGATTGTATTTATTGGTTCGGGGACGGCTCTGATCGCCACTAGTTTGGTAGGGGTATTATTAGGGCGTTATCTGGCGAAGGTATTGTCACCAAAAACGCTAGATATAGCCGCTGGAGCTTTACTGATGATAATTTCGATTCTCTTGCTAGGAGATGTCGTACAACTCTAAAATCTTATTCTTGCCATCTCATCCCTTCCTACCCAAGCAATAGACGATTCACCATTCACCATTCACCATTCACCATTCACTCACTACCCTAGATATCTAATTTGAAACTAGCACACGACTAAATTCCCCTTTAAAAATCTGCTAAAAACGTCTAAGGTGTGAATCATAGCCCGTCTTGACAAATCTGTAGCGATCGAGATGCAGCATGTCAGGATCGAGGCTATTTACTATCTACTGCTGACTGAAACGATGGCTTTTTCTGCACTGATTCGCACCCTCGAACGTTCCCAGCTAGCGGCTGAACTACTCTCAAAGCTTCAACAGCAGGGGATGCTGCATCTGAGTGGATTGCCTCGCTTGCCCAAAGGTTTAGTCGCATCAGCCCTAGCACAAGGAATGCAGCAACATTTAGTGGTGGTAACGGCGACAGTGGAAGAGGGTGGTAGATGGGCGGCTCAATTGGAGGCGATGGACTGGAAAACGGTACATTTCTATCCCACGACAGAATCATCGCCCTACAAGGATGCTAGCCTGGAATCTGAGATGATTTGGGGACAGATGCAGGGGTTGGCAGATATTCGATCTTTCTCAGCAAGACAGGGAGACGGGGAGACTGAGGGACGAGGAGATCGGCGCATGGCGATCGTCTGTACCACGTTAGCCTTTCAGCCACATTTACCATCCCCAGCGGAGTTTGATGAGCGATGTTTGACGTTGCGGGTAGGGGATGAGGGAGATGTGGAGAAGCTCGGTACTCAGTTGGTATATCTAGGCTACGAGCGCGTCCCACTGGTGGAAGTTGAGGGACAATGGAGTCGGCGGGGGGATATTATTGATATTTTCCCAGTAGCGGCGGAGCTTCCGGTGCGGTTGGAATGGTTTGGGGATGAGTTGGACAAATTGCGCGAATTCGATCCGAGTACTCAACGTTCTTTAGATAAAGTTGAGAATTTAACTCTCACGCCAGTAAATTTTGGGACGATATTTGGTGAAGATAATTCACAAGCCCGCTATTCACTGATAGATTATTTACCAGATAATTGTTTGGTAGTCGTCGATGAATTCGATCGTGCTCAAGCTCACAACGATCGCTGGTGGGAGTATATGCAGGAGGAATGGGAAACATTACCCGCAGGTACTCCAATTCGGCATCAACAGTTTGATGCTAGTATGACTAAAATTCGCGACAGGTTTGCCTATCTGCGATTGGATGAATTAGCGGTTAGTGGTGAGGGTTTAAATTTAGCCTGTCGATCGATTCCCACTATCCCCCATCAATTTGCTAAAATTGCCGATACTTTACGCGGCTATCACAAGCAAAGTTATTCGAGTTGGCTGGTATCCGCGCAACCATCGCGATCGGCATCACTATTACAAGAACACGATTGTCCCGCGCAATTTGTCCCAAATCCCCGCGACTTCCCAGCGATCGACAAATTACAGATTCAGCATACAACTGTTGCGATCAAATACTCTGGGATAGCTGAATTAGAAGGATTTATTCTGCCCACATTTAGGATGGTATTAGTTACCGATCGCGAGTTTTTTGGACAGCAATCTTTAGCTAGCTTTGGGTATACTCGCAAACGTCGTCAGGCTGTATCAAAACAAGTCGATCCTAATAAATTGCGTCCAGGTGATTATGTGGTTCACCGCAATCATGGACTGGGAAGATTTATTAAATTTGAGAGTATTCAGACTGATGACATTATTCGCGACTATTTAACGATTCAATATGCTGATGGTTCGCTCAAAGTAGCAGCAGATCAGGTAGGTGTATTGTCGCGGTTCCGTCAAGCTGCGGGCGCAAAACCAGAATTAAATAAATTATCTGGGCAAGCTTGGGAAAAAACGAAGGCAAAAGTTAAGAAATCGATTAAGAAATTGGCATTTGACTTGCTGAAATTGTATGCCGAGCGATCGCAAAAAGAGGGCTTTAGTTTTCCGCCTGATGCGCCTTGGCAACAGGAATTAGAAGACTCATTTCGCTATCAACCAACGCCCGATCAATTGAAATCAACTCAAGATGTCAAGCGAGATATGGAAAGCGATCGACCGATGGATCGATTAGTCTGTGGCGATGTCGGATTCGGTAAAACTGAAGTAGCAATTAGAGCGATATTTAAAGCTGTCACTGCAAATAAACAGGTAATATTTCTCGCTCCGACGACGATTTTAACTCAGCAACATTATCACACTCTCAAAGAGCGATTTGCACCCTATCCGATTAACGTTGGATTGCTCAATCGGTTTCGGACAGCCGAGGAGCGTAAAGATATCCTGGCGCGTCTCAAAACTGGCGAACTAGATATAGTTATCGGTACTCATCAACTACTGAGTAAAGAATTAAAGTTTAAGGATTTAGGTTTATTAGTTATCGATGAGGAACAACGCTTTGGAGTAAATCAAAAGGAGAAGATTAAGACTCTCAAAAGTCAAATTGACGTACTGACTCTCTCGGCGACTCCGATCCCGCGTACTCTATATATGTCGTTGTCTGGTGTCCGAGAAATGAGCCTAATTACCACGCCGCCACCATCACGTCGCCCGATCGATACTCATTTGTCACCATACAAAATAGAAGCTGTCGAGACAGCAATACGGCAAGAACTCGATCGCGGCGGACAGATATTTTATGTAGTCCCCAGAATTGAAGGAATTGAAGAAACGGCTGCCAAAATTCATGAGGTAATCCCATCTTGTCGGATTGCGATCGCTCACGGACAAATGGATGAATCAGAACTAGAATCAACGATGTTGACATTCAGTAATGGCGATGCAGACTTACTAGTATGCACCACGATTATTGAGTCGGGTTTAGACATCCCCCGCGTTAATACCATCTTAGTTGAAGATGCTCATCGGTTTGGATTGTCTCAACTATATCAACTACGGGGACGCGTCGGACGTGCGGGAATTCAAGCTCATGCCTGGTTATTTTTTCCGAAGGAAACAACACTAACCGAGACAGCTAGACAGCGGTTAAAAGCGATTCAGGAGTTCACTCAGTTGGGTTCTGGTTATCAACTAGCTACTCGCGATATGGAGATTCGGGGAGTCGGGAATTTGCTAGGTGCAGAACAATCGGGACAGATGGATGTCATCGGGTTTGACTTGTACATGGAAATGCTCCAAGAAGCAATTAAAGAGATTCGCGGACAGGAAATTCCACAAGTAGATGATACCCAAATCGATCTCAAAGTTACCGCGATGATTCCCGCTGATTATATCTCCGATCTAGAGCAAAAAATGAGTGCCTATCGATCGGTAGCCGCAGCCGATACGAAACAAGAACTTACGAATATTGCCGCCGAATGGCACGATCGCTATGGTGAAATTCCCAAGCCAGCCGCGCAATTATTCCGCATCGTCGAACTCAAACAAATTGCCAAACAACTCGGCTTTAGTCGGATTCGTCCCGATGGCAAACAACACGTTATTTTAGAAACCCCAATGGCGGAACCAGCCTGGAATTTACTCGCCGAATACCTCACCGATAGCAGTCGATCGCGTTATGTCTATAGTACTGGTAAAGTCACAGCCAGAGGTTTAGGTGTATTGCGTCCCAACGAGCAGGTAGAAACCCTTATCAATACTTTAAATAAAATGCAAGGGGTGTTGATGGCGAGTAGCTCCAGCACTTAGCGATCTGATGATGTACATATAATAAATTTAATCTGTAGTCCAGGTCTATCGATCGAGATCGACGGTAAATACTACCGTAATAACACGCCACCAGGAACGATCGACAGGCGGATAATTGAAGTAGTTATTAGTGCCATCATTCCCTAACGATCGTGCCACAACCAAAATCTCCACCGACTTCTCCAGCATCGAGCGATCGATCCGAAAAAAAGTCAGCCCTAAATATCTGGACGGATCGCCTCAAAGAAGGGTGGGACGCGGCTACATCACGAGCGATGCAAGTTTTACCTGTAGATAAGGCAGCGCAAACAGTCGGGAAGTGGTTTAGTGTGGATGACGCTCAGATCGCGGAGATTTTAGCCAGCGTGCGATCGCAATTACCCACCACCGAAGCCTTACTCATCGGCAAACCCCAGGCTGGTAAAAGTTCGATCGTGCGGGGATTGACGGGAGTATCAGCCGAAATTGTCGGACAGGGATTTCGCCCCCATACCCAATCCACCACCCGCTACAATTATCCTTCGAGCGAACTGCCATTATTGGTATTCACAGATACAGTCGGCTTGGGTGATATCGATCGCGATACCCAGAGCCTGATTCAAGAACTAATCGGCGATCTCGAAGCCGAAACTACTCGCCCCCGCATTATCATTTTCACCGTCAAAATTAATGACTTTGCGATCGATACGCTCCGCCAAATCGCCACAGAATTACGTCGAAAATATCCGCAGATTCCCTGTCTACTCGCAGTTACCTGTCTACACGAAGTTTATCCAGTCACTCAATCCGACCATCCCGAACACCCTACTAGCATAGAGTCAGTGGATCGAGCCTTCTCAGCCATCCAGCAGGCATTTGCAGGGCTATTCGAGCGAGCAGTGACAATTGACTTCACTTTGCCAGAAGATGGCTACACGTCCGAATTTTATGGCTTGGAGACGATGCGCGAAAACCTTGCAGATCTGCTGCCTGAAGCCGAAGCTAGAGCCATGTCTCAATTGCTTGGTGCTGGGACATCCGCTCATGACGAACAAGGCGATAAACTCGGCAACATCTACCGTGATGTCGCCCGTCGCTATATTTTACCCTTCTCGATCGCGGCGGGAACTGTCGCAGCCATTCCTCTCCCCTTTGCCGATCTGCCCGTGCTGACTGCCATTCAAGTCTCGATGGTCGGACTACTTGGCAAATTATATGGGCAAACATTGACTCGATCGCAAGCTGGGGGAGTAGTTAGTGCGATCGCGGGTGGTTTTGTCGCTCAATTAGTGGCACGACAGTTAATTAAGTTTATCCCTGGCTTTGGCAGCGTCATCTCTGCTTCCTGGGCGGCTGCATACACTTTGGCATTAGGCGAAAGTGCTTGTGTTTATTTTGGCGATCTGATGGGTGGCAAACACCCCGATCCGCAACAAATTCAAGCGGTGATGGCGGAGGCTTTTACTAGTGCAAAAGAGCAATTTAGATAACGTTAGTTGCTCCGATGGGATCGGCTAATTTAAAGCTATTAATAATAATTCTTAATAAGCTCAAAAAAATCGGACGATGAGAATATGCTCATCGATCCGACCTGCCGATCCTTAATTTTTAGAGAGGAGAACACCAAACCAATGACTAGTTACAATCCTCATCCAGCCCGAAGGCTGAATGTAACATTTGCGCTCCAGTCATCAACGATCGCTTAGTGGATCTTCTGCGATGACTGGATGCTTGTTACCAGTGAATTTGAGTGATATCAATTACTATACAGATATTGAGAATCTATGTCAATACTTTTTGAGAATAAGTAGCAATAATTTTATGATTGTAGTCTCGATCTCCGATCCCGATCGAACGGTCAAAATTGTGCGGTAACTCCCAATACGGTTCGGTTAATAAATCATCGATCGTATACAGCGGTTTGCAGGTTGGTGCGGGACAGCTATTCTTCAAAGCTTTTTTAGAGATTAGGTTCAATATTTAAAGTGTCCCCCAAATGCTTGCAAACCGCTGTATTAGTCCGCGTAGGCGGACTTTGCATCACTAGCAGCGACTTCAGTCGCTAGCTAACCTAACCGTATTGGCTTCACTTGGGCTTTGCCCAAGTGAAGCACCTTTTCGCCATCCACCATTCACTATTCACCATTTACCCCTGCACTAGATGTCTAATTTGACGCTGGGAAGGGAGTAGCTATAATAATTTTAATAATTGTTGGCGATCTGTTACTAGGCTCAATAGATGACAGTTGTGATGATATTGTCACCCATATTCGCTCGATCGTCAGCTAATACATAAAGCTGCGTACCCGATTTTGCACTTGAGGATTGGATCGTACAGCTTGAGTAATTTGATTGAACCTGTCGATACTCACCCCTCTACCAGCCGCGATTGTCTCACATTGATTGCAGTACTTGACAAATAGAGATTTTGCTTCGCTATTCAACCCCTCCATCGTATTGGGCTGATTGCAAACTAAATTGGGTAATGTTCCGCCACCATTGGCGCGGCTCACTTGAGCCAGTGCTGATTGACGAATTGGTTCTATTTGCATCAACGCAGCAGCGTAATTACGGAGATCGGGATCGCTAAATTCTTCCGCTTGCGCCACCCTCATCAAAACACTGGGCTTGGCGGCAGCGACATCGGGGACAATTCCACTTAGAATACCAAATAAACCAGTCATGATGCCCAATAATAGGGGGCGAGATAAACGATAAAAGTTACTTTGAGTGTGTGGAGTTGTCATATCACCAAGTGTGAAACCAATCGAGCAAATTTTGGTTCTAGTTACACTATATTTGAAGTGTTTGACAGTTGATAAGTTCCTGAATATCTCGATCGAGACCTCCCATCTACCTGTTGATAGATATTAGCCGATCTTAATTTGTGTTACAATGCCTAGCCTCGACCTAATCTACTTCAATATCGCAATTGTGCTTAGGTGCAGGCTGTGTCAACGATTCGCCAGATAGAACAACAGCCCGCTAGTGCGAGCTATTGTTGCCAGTTTTAGTAAAAATAAAGACTATACTTGTTCGCTTTCGGCAAGTGCAAGTGCAGCTGCAGCAGCTTTAGCTGCTTTCTTGGGAGGATCGAGTTTGAGACTTAGGTAGCGGATGACATCTTCACTCAGACGCATTGCTCTTTCTAGCGGCGCGATTTCCTTGCCAGAACCAGTATAATTTACCTGAACGTAGATTCCGTCACGGTTCTTGCCAATTAGATAAGCAAGACGACGTTTACCGCGTTGTTGGATTTCAATATCGGTAGCACCATTTGTTTCGATGATAGTCCGATACTTCTCGATCGATTCGCTTGCCTGTTCGTCCGACAAGTCAGGACGCAGGATGTACATGATTTCGTATTTATCGTTCACAGATTCTCCTTATGGACATATTGGCCTCGGCTTAGTTCACTTCCGTAACAGCAAAAGCAAGGATTCACTATCTTATCAGTAATTGGGGCGATTGTGAAACTACTAAGCTCTGAATTACCAGCCCAGATCCAAAGTTTAGCTAAACCATTTTGTGAAGTGACTATCTTGGTGTTCGAGATGAGAGACAATCCACCAACCACAGGTAGTAAAACTCAGCAGCAAACAGGTGGAGAGGAGATAAGCACTAGAGATAGTACGGACTATGGCAGGTGCTGAGATAAGATCGAACATGGTTCATTCAGCTCAAGGCTGTTGAAGTTGTTTGTGAATTACCAGATATTTGTAATTCTGCTACTTACTACGGCAGATCTGCGGTGTTTTCCAGCACTTTTAAGTCGATTATTTTGTGCTATGCTCACTCAGCCTGACGTAAAGAATCGGTAGAGTACTGCTACTAGTTGAGGACGATAGCGCGATGAATTAAGTTGCGATCTCCGCTGGCTCACTTATTTAAATCGGTAGAATTAAGATTATCTTTTTTCATTTCGATCCTTTGCCATTATACTTGTGTTTATTAAGAAATGGTTAAGAAGATTTGACCGATCGATGTTATCGTTGTGGACAGATTCCCGACTTCTTAGAGAAGTCGGGGATCTGGGTTGAAGGATTTTTGCATGTCTTAACCGCTCGTGAGCGATTGCTATAGTTATCGATCCAACTGCCACCACAAAAGGTGAGCAGACTGATGATGTTCGCGGCGATCGTCAAAATGATAACAGCTAATCGGCGTTGCTGATGGGTATGAAAGACGGGGTGACTGGGGGACGGGGAGTTGCACAAAAAGGGAAATCGAACCTCGCATCAGCAACGCTGCCGCTTTTGCGATCGTGATGGCTACCTGTAGCGGTAAACTATTTATTAGCTCTAGAAATCTAGGAGTCATTAATCGAGTTTCCTTTGCAACAGATTTAACCTGTCTAGCCTCAAAAATACTGGATATTTTTGGCGACCAAGCGATCGTTACTCAGATAACTTGCTGTTTGGGTAGGCTCTATTCTGGTATTATAGCTATGCAGTAAAGTTTTATAAACAAAACCTGACAAATATCCATTTATCCTCTAAGGGGTCATAATATTTATGTCTATTTCACTCAAGTCTGCTCAGTCAATCTTTGCCAACACCTTGATTGCTGATGCAGTTCCTGCCGTTACCGCTGCATTCGACCAACTCAGCGTCGAAGATCAATTAGCTTTGCTTTGGTACGCTTACACTGAAATGGGCATCACGATCACTCCTGCTGCGACAGGTTCGGCGAGCATGGCACTAGCACAGCCCCTACTCGACCAAATTAAGGCGATGCAGCCTATGGATCAGACTCAAGTGATGACTGACCTGGCAATGCACACTGATACGCCTATTTGCCGGACTTTTACGGCATATCGAATGAATACCAAGCTGGGGTTCTGGTATGAGCTGGGACAAATGATGAAACAGGGTTTGGTAGCACCAATTCCCGCTGGCTATATTGCTTCGTCAGAAGCAAACGCTCTACTCGAAACCATCAAACAACTTGATGCAGGTCAACAGATCACGGTATTGCGGAATACAGTAGTCAACATGGGTTTCGATCCAGCACGCGGTCAAGACTATGACAAACGCGAAGCACCATTAGTCACACCACGCGCCTTTGCAGATCGATCGCGCGCTGCGATCGAAGGTGTAGACAACTATACTGTGTTGAGCTACATCGACAACATGAATGCCTTTGACTTCATGGCGGCATCTAGTTTGTTTGTCGAAGAAGGTGCGCTACAACCTCCGTTCCAGTCTCCAGTTATCGGTCCTGCGGCAATCCTCACCTATATGCGTGAAGAATGTGTGGGCTTAAAAATGTTACCAGAACGTGGTGTGGTCGAACCGATCGAGGATGGCTATACCCAAGTCAAAGTCACGGGCAAAGTCCAAACTCCTTGGTTTGGTGCCAGTGTAGGTATGAACATCGCTTGGCGGTTCTTGCTCGATCCTCAAGGTAAAATCTTCTTCGTCGCGATCGATCTTTTAGCTTCTCCTAAAGAGCTACTCAATTTACGTCGCGTTTAATTTTGTCATAATTAGCGATCGGTTGCTAGCTACTAAATAGGGATGGATGAATATTTATTCATCCATCCCTATTAATGTTGTGTCAATCTCATTCAGTTTAACTGCTCGATTAACGGCAATGCTCAGGTCTGATGTTGTACAACATATTCGCGCAAAGCGCGGTTGATACTGGTTTGATAACCCTCATCTTGCGAGTGATGATTTTTAAACCAGTCTACGAGATCGGCATCCAGGCGCAGCGTAATCTGCTGTTTGACAGGGCGATAAAACAGCCCCCGCTTGGCACTACTCCAATCACGCACTTCAGGAATATCATCTGTATCGATCTGGTTTTCCGGCAAAGCTGCTAAAGCATCAATTTCAGCCTGTATCTCTGGCGGCACTCGATTAGAATGTCTCGTGTTCATACGATCTTCGTTCATGGACTGTTGCCCTCCGTGCGCTAATAATTCTTCCTGTTTCGTCACCCGTTACCGGATCGAACTCTGACCAAGTATGTACTACAAATATAGTTAATTGACCAACTAGACCAATAGTTTGCCAACGTTCCTCATTTGGATATGGGTCGGGAAGGCTCACAGCTAAAGGATCGGCAAAAACATATTGAGCTGTTTCAAAACTCAAGCCATGCTTGCGCTTATTTACCTGATTTTTTCGCTCGTCCCATGTCCACTGCAATTTTAGCTCCAGACCTTAATGTAGCTACATATTAGTAGTTACATTAAGGTCTGTCAAGATTCTGATTGGAGTTGTTAACTCCGCAACCGCATTTTGCGCGTCCAGAATAAGAGCGTCACCAGCATAATTAATAATGGAATCGCGAATAAATATCGATCGGGCGATCGCGCAAACTGTTGGTAAGTATCGATTAACCAGTCTCCACCAAATAATGAAATCGTTGCCCCAAGGGCGATAAATGGGCCTAATGGTAGTGGTTGGATCAGCGTTTTTGCTCCAGCTTTGCCACCACTAACTATCGTTGAATATCCAGCTACAGCCACAAATCCGAAGATCGCCAGTGCAGAGGCTAATCCACCTGAGAGTAGTACCACCTTCCAACTACTCCAAGCTCCCACCATCGCCATTAATTTTGCATCACCACCACCTTGGGCTAGTTGACCCATCATCATACTGCCGAGGATCGAGATCGTATCGTAGATCCAAATTCCTAACACCATGCCCAAAATGCCTTGGATCAGATACTCTCGGCTTCCCACAATGGAATAGTTGCGATCTAAATAACCTGCAACAAATTGAAAAGTTAATCCTAATACCAGTCCAGACTGGGTAAGTGAATTGGGTAAAGTCATCGTATCGAGATCGATCAGTGTGAGTGCCAGTAGCCAACACATCAGCAGCGAGTAGCCGACAGTCTGGATCGATAGCCCGAACCGATTGTAGACAATTACAAAAATTATCGCAGTTATCGCTTCAATCAGGGGATAACGCTGTGAGATGGGGGTGCGACAGTGACGACATTTTCCGCGTAATAATAACCACCCCAAGATCGGGATATTTTCACCCATGCCCAGTTGGTGTAAGCATTTGGGGCAACGGGATGGCGGCCAAATCACCGATAGACCAGCCGGAACGCGGTAAACTACGACATTGAGGAAGCTACCGATCGCGGCACCTAACCAGAATATGATTACTTGAACGATCGTGTCATAAATATTCACTACGATAATTATCCGCCAGCGGCTACAGAAATAGAGAATCTAGATCTATGATTCCCCAGTCTCCGCGATGATTCTCCATCAGCAGCCGTAAGTCATCCAGAAATCGTGGGGAATCCTTACGTTTGTCTGTGCAGACTTTGCAACTGTCAACTATCAACTATCTAACTAAGCTCGTCCAATTGTGTGACGGAGACAAAACATTCTTCAGGTAGCAGCACTGGGTAACTACTAAAGATTAATTTGCCCCGATAATCGAGCTGATTCATGGCAATCCCAATCGGTTGTCGCCGTCGTTCTCGATCGGGGTTAATCTGACAATAGAAACTATAAATATCTTTGGCAGCCCTAAGGAGAGCTGGATCGAACGATCCATAGGTATCTGGCTGGGGCATTGAAGTAGCTTTAGCTTTAAGCGGCTCAATCTTAAACATCGTAGTTACTCCTAAAATTACATGTGGATATTTTAAGAGAGATCGGGTTACTTTAGACGTACAGCGGTTCTCAGGAACATAGGGGACACTTGAAATCCTGTACCTCTTCCCAAATCAGGCTTTTGAAGATCGATGTACCCCATCAACCCGCAAACCGCTGTAACTTCATGAGGTCGATCGAAACTCAGCTTCTCTTGCCCTGCGGTGCCTTTCCTGATGCCGCGACGATCGCGATCGCAGATTAAGTTTGTGCTAGAGCGGCAACCAAGACTCGACCCATCTCACGACAGCCAACTACGGTCATGTCTGCTGACATAATATCACCAGTTCTGTAACCCAAATCTAAAACTTTTAAAACCGATCGTTCGATCCGCTCTGCGGCACTCGCTTGGTTCAATCCATAACGTAATAACATGGCGGCACTCAGTACTTGAGCTAGGGGATTGGCTTTGTCTTGTCCCGCAATATCTGGAGCCGAACCGTGAACTGGCTCAAATACACCCAAACCCGTCGCGCCTAAACTCGCCGAGGGTAGCATCCCGATACTACCTGTCAACATGGCAGCGGCATCAGAGAGAATATCACCAAATAAATTGCTAGTGACGATCGTATCAAACTGTTTGGGGGCGCGCACTAACTGCATCGCAGCATTGTCTACATACATGTGGGTAAGTTCGACATCGGGATAGTCTTTTGCCATCAAGGTGACTCGCTCGCGCCATAATTGGGAGACTTCCAATACATTTGCCTTATCGACCGAACACAGCTTTTTCGTCCGTTTTCGCGCAGTTTCAAAGCCGACTTTGGCAATTCGATCGATCTCGCTCTCTGTATATGCCATCGTATTTACACCCCGTCGCTCCCCTGTCTCGGTCGTAAAAATCCCCTTGGGTTCGCCGAAATAGACACCACCAGTTAGTTCTCTGACCACCATCATATCCACCCCTTCGATTACCTCCCGTTTGAGGGTAGAAGCGTCGATGAGCTGGGGTAAAACTGCCGCAGGTCGCAAATTAGCAAATAGACCCAATCCCGCTCTCAAGCCAAGTAAACCCGTCTCTGGACGCAGATGGCGGGGCAAGTTGTCCCACTGATAACCACCGATCGCGGCTAGTAGTACCCCGTCACTTTGCTTGCAAGTGTCTAAAGTTGCGGCTGGGAGTGGTGCTCCGGTTGCATCGATCGCCGCACCACCAATTAAAGCTGTCGTAAATTCAAAATTTAGATCCTCTTGTTTGGCTACTACCTCTAGCACATCTACAGCTACCGCCATAATTTCTGGGCCGATGCCGTCCCCAGGTAACAGTGTAATGCGATAAGTTTGAGTCATAGTACTTGCCTTGCGATCGATAACTTGATATTCTACTGCCGATCGGGACACAGTAGATCGACGATGGTGTTTGTGATGACTCTGTTGTGATATTTACACTTCATTTGTGGAAATACTTAGGAAAACAAGATATTACCATCCAAACCAACTCTTCGAGAGATAACATCCCCAGCCATAACATACCAAAATAATCTATCCCATTTCGATCGAGCCTTATTTTCAAACATCAAATATATTTTCGAGATCTCTTCTACCATTAACAACTCGCAGAATTACAATCTCGATCGCATCATCACTATTACTAACCTTGTATAAAATGATAAAACCGCGCAAAGATCATCCGAGTAAGTCTGGGCGCAGATGTGCATAACTACGCCCCAAGTTAAGAAAACTGACAAGTTGGCGACATCTGGCATTAAAAGCCTGAAGAAATTGTTCGCCAGCCTCTAGATTATTCTTCAAAAAGTAGCCTGAGATGTCCTGAAGGTCTTGAATAGCTTCATCAGCGATGATGTACCGACTCATTGCGATGCTTCACGCGCTTGACGGAATCGATCGAGTAACTGAGAGATCGCCGCTTCTCCATCATTACCACCATTAGCTGCTATGGATGCGATCGCCGCATCAACTTTGGTACGAGTAGCGGCAACCCAATCAGGGGATTCTGTCAAACTATGTTCCTCCCAGTCATCGAGAAGCTGGAACGCTTGGATTAATAAGTCGTCAATATTTTGATAGCGACCGCTTTGGAGTTTTTGCTCTATGAGTCGAGACTGTTCGGGAGTCAGTGTAATATTCATATTTCTACTAATCGATCGCTCATCCACATCTTAACCTGAAATTTTTTATTTATAGCTGACACGATTAACGTCCCTGTAAAACTCGATCGGCTCTCAAATCTAGATTTTCTAACACGCTTGACTCGATTTTAGTATCTCCCACAAATACCTGCTCTTCATACAAACCCTCTACCCATTCCAATACGGTCACTTTTTGCTCGATTGGATCGACAATCCAATATTCAGCAATCCCCCTAGCAGCGTATTCACTCCGCTTGTAACGATAATCTCGTTTTTCCTGGTTCGGGCTAACAACTTCCACGACTAATAATGGTGGCGGCATATCCATTAAGACGATCGATCTAGTCGCTCCATCCATTGCCGTTGCTAATTCCTCAGACAATACTACCAAATCCGGTATTCGTACTGATACCCGCGCTCCACTAACAGCTACTTCGATCCCAATTCTGAGTCGATAGCTGGGAACACCCACTCCGAGCAGGAAGGCAAACAAAAAGGATGCAATTCGCTGGTTGATATCGCTCTCAGATGGCATCTCAATTAGCTCTCCATTTTCCAGTTCGTATAACTTATCCGTGCCATCGTCATAGGCAAGGAATTCCTCTAGAGTCATTTCCTGGATCGCAACTGTCATCTCTACACCTCTGGTAAGAGTATATTTATGGATTCTAACATCAGACAAAATTAACATCGTGTGGAGAACTCGATCGATCGTCAGCATCTAAATTTCCTGATAACACGATCGGCATTTGACTTCCGCTACAAGTCGATCGTTTCAGACACCAGCTAAACTGCTAAAATCGTGGCTATTGCCAATAATCATCCTAGCGATGAGTCTATCCTCTCCGTCTAATCAATGACATACTCCCACGAAGATGCCACCCGCGTGCGGGTACTGAGCGAAGCCCTCCCATATATCCAAAAATTCACCGGACGTACCGTAGTGGTCAAATATGGCGGTGCTGCCATGAAAGATGGCAGCCTCAAAGAGGGCGTAATTAGGGATTTAGTTTTTATGTCCTGTGTGGGGATTCGGCCGATTTTAGTGCATGGTGGTGGCCCAGAAATCAATAGCTGGCTGGAAAAACTCGGCATCGAACCGCAATTTAAGGATGGTTTGCGCGTAACTGATGCTGCCACAATGGATGTGGTCGAGATGGTATTAGTCGGACGAGTGAATAAAGAGATCGTGTCGCTGATCGATCGATCGGGTGGTAATGCCGTGGGACTATGTGGCAAAGATGGTAATCTGATCGTCGCACGTCCTGACGGTCGCGAAGGGATCGGGTTTGTGGGTGAAGTGAGTAGTGTCAATGTGAATATTCTCAATACTCTAATCAAGAATGGATATATTCCCGTGGTATCGAGTGTCGCCGCAGATGAAAATGGACAGGCTTATAATATTAATGCCGATACGGTTGCTGGCGAGATTGCGGCTGCACTCGGAGCCGAAAAACTGATCTTGATGACTGATACTCCAGGGTTGATGCGAGACTTTAGAAATCCAGATACGTTGATTCGTCAATTGGATATTCCTGGCGCACGCGCTCTGATTGATGATGGTACTGTCAGTGGGGGGATGATTCCCAAGCTTACCTGTTGCGTTCGTAGTCTCGCTCAAGGTGTCAAAGCTGCTCACATCATCGATGGACGATTGCCGCACTCGCTATTGCTGGAAATTTTCACCGATACTGGTATTGGTTCGATGATTGTCTCTTCGGCGATGTAGCAAGACATTTTTGGCTATGGCGGTGGGAGCGGGTTTTGTACTTAGAAATGAGAATTAAATAACTTATTTATTGCTGTGACTTTTGATACTGATTACCAATCTGGACAAATTGCCTTTGAGCGGGGCGAATACCGCCAATCAGTGAGCTATTTATTAGCTGCTGTAGCTCAAGTACAGCCCAATACTCGTATCGGTGGCGAGGTGCAGGTGTGGTTGGTGACAGCGTTTGAAGCCGCAGGGCAAATCCCCGAAGCAAAGGCTCTGTGTCAAAAACTCTCCAATCATCCATATCTGGAGACTCGCCAATCAAGCAAAAGGTTGCTGTATATCATGCAGGCTCCAGAGTTGACGCGGCGGGAGGAGTGGCTGACACAGATTCCCGATTTATCTCATTTGGAAGGGGGAGATGATAAGTTTGGTGTCAATAGTACCTCAGCACCGTCACAGCCTCAACCGAGATCGATCGATGAAAAATATGTACCTGTAGATCTCAGTCAAGTCAATACCCAGGATAATAACTTTATCACGATCGCGCTGCTGGTGACGATGGCTACTCTGTGCGGATTGTGGGCGATCTCCAGATGATAACTCATCCATCTGACATCCATTAGACCTCCTGCGAAAGTAACAATACAATCTTTTTTAGTATTTTTTTCGTCTAAAGTTCCCCCTATTCCCTATCCCCTATTCCCTATTCCCTGACTTTCGCAGGAAGTCTATTGTGCGTCCAATCTAGGATATCTAACGTGAGTTCGGGATAAGGAAAACTAATTTGCTCCGCTCAAGCACCGCCCTGAACTATAAGTTCGGGCTAAAAGCGAAAGTTCGTTTCAACGAACTTTTGCTTTGAGCAACTAATTCATTTGAGGGCGGTGCCTAAACGAAGCTAGGAGTCATTAAGCGGAAATCCTTAACCCGAACTCACGTTATCTAAGAAAATACCACCGATCGATCGGTGGTCTCTAAATTTAGACAAGAAGTTAACTATCGGCTGAGGCTATGCGTCTTTGTTGCCAAAAATTTCGGTTTTGAAACTATCAATTTCATCAGTTAGTTCCTTCCGAGTAGAAGCTTGGAGGAGATAACGATATACAAACCAGCTAGCATATCCAATTCCGACTAGTTCAAAAGTAGGTGCGAGCAGAGGAATTTCATTAACAGCCGATAGGATTGCCAGAGTCAGCTTGACTCCAACAATGATGCCAAAGATCAGTCCAACAATGGTTACAGCCCGCTTGTTATTGGCGTAAGTTTGACCCAGATAAGCCGGAAATTCAGCCAGGATGTCCAGTGCTTGCTTTACGCCGTCTGGTAAATTAGCTGTATAGGTTTCTGGCGAAACCTGAGTAATAGATCCTCCATTTGCATTTAATCCTAAGGGATTGGCTGGAATATCAATGGTGGTAGTTTCTACAGTTTGAGTGGATTCTGGTGTATCGCTCATAATTTATTAATCCTGATTTCAAAATTGACAAGGCTAGTAGATAGTAATCGACGTAGATTCAAAATAGCATTCAACACAATTACTCTTGCCGATTTTATCAGTTGCGGCTAAAGGATGATAGTGTAAGACCCGAAATCTATCTACTAGCTATGCTGCCGATCCTGTTTTTTGCAAGCTGGTGCGGCTAGTCTATTGTTTGTATTGCCAAATTATAAACGACTGCGCTCCCATCTCCGCTCGACCGATCGACCGATCTCTACAATAGATCTCCCAGGAAAGTCGCAGAGGAGAGGGTAGAGGGTAGAGGGTAGGGAGTAGAGTTTGATTAGTTCAAAAAAACTTACTGTCGCCCTAATTTAGACGCTAGCTAGAGCAACTGTGGCTAATTGACGAGCTGCCATAGTGCTAAAATCTTGACTCCAAAGTAACTCACAAGAGTTATTTGGACTCTCGACTAGTTTCACTTTGTGCAACTGTGCGCCAAGTTCTTGAATTGGTTGCTCGATGAGATATCCGATATAGACAGCGATATTTTCAGCCGTGGGAACTACTTTGGCGAAGTGAGCGATGTCTTTATTTAAGAAGGTGTGATCTAGGGGTTCGACGGCATATTTGTCCACTAATTCGTGTAATTTGACTAAATCGACAATCATTCCAGTCCGTTTGTCAATTTCCCCTGTGACGGTTACTTCGAGATGGTAGTTATGTCCGTGTCCATTTACCCGCGCACATTTGCCGTAGATCTCGCTGTTTTGTTCGAGGGTGAGACTATCTAGAGCTAGACGGTGAGCCGCGCTAAAGTGAGTACCGATGGTAAGTGAGGCTTGCATATCTTTACCTGTATATTCTGCGAAGAGTTCGGGATGTTCAAATAACTGAATGCGGATGAGCGGCAGATGGGGAGCTAATTTCTGCCAAATTACCCTAGCAATATTTTCGGTGGTGGGGAGAGTTGTCTGAAATTCTGTCCACACATCGTTGAGAAAACTGTAGTCTAGTTGTCCAGTGACTTCTTTTTTGATGACGTGCTTGACATCTGAGAGGTTTAGTACCATCCCATAGTCATCGATATCACCATAGAGAGATATGTACAAAACGTAGTTGTGTCCGTGTCCGTATGGCTGTGCACACAAGCCAAATTGTGCTTGGTTCTCCGCTGCGCTGAGTTCTGGCAACCAATATCGATGGCTAGCGGAAAACTGAGCGCGACGGTTGATAATACATTTCATGAAAATTTACATAACGTTATATGTACTAGGATACTGTGTTTAGAATACGTTCAGCACGGCTAATTTCGATCGCCACTCTCTACCCTCTACCCTCTCCCTACCCTCTACCCTCTAATATTATGGAACGCGGTTTAATGTGGCTCCCGTTGCTTGGAGCATTTATCTGGTTGGCGAGAGCGGGTTCTAATGAATACCAGAAGATTGAAGCTTACAAACGCTGGGCGGTAGGATTCGATCGATGTAAGTATGATATCTATGCCGTGATGGGACTCAAGGATCGAGAGATTAGTTGGGGTAAGCCAACTAAAGCCGAGCCTAAAGATCTCCAAACATTTAATCTCGATCGAGTCAAACAGATTCAACTAGTTGTCGATAATAACTCGATCGATCTAAATAATCTACCTAATAAGGGCAAGAAAATTAATCTTCGGTTTCATTTTAGCGATGAGGATGATATTAACATCCCTTTCACTGAAATTCCGATGGCGGCTGAATGGGCTGGATTTTTACAGCAGGCGATCTCTACGTAAATCGAATCTAACTAGACGATCCAACTTATTATAGCGATCGTAAATGAAAAGCTATCTTGATGTAGGGTGTGTTAGGCTTCAGCCGTAACGCACCAGTATCGGTATCCTATATAAGATCCTCAATGATTCATGAGACTTATTCGAGTGATCCATTCCCCAGGTGCGTTACGCTTCGCGATAACACACCCTACGATATTATTACAAATCACATAGGACTGCTATGGGTACAACATGATTACTATCAATCGGTTATTCTGCACTAATAGTCAATTCATGAAGATTCCAAAATGGGCCACTAATGGGTGAATAGTCAATCCCCTTAACTCGATTTTTGATAGCTGAGAGTGAGAGGGCATTAACTAAGTAAATACATGGTAAATTTTCTTGAGTGATTTTCTGACTCTCGATGTATATTTCGCGGCGTTTGTCATCATTCAACTCTTGTGCCGCTTGAATATAAAGATCGTCAATCTTTTTCTCCCAGTCGGCAACTTGACGATCGGTAATCGGTGGTTTTCCGGCTTGAGGCTTGAGGTTAAATACATGAGAACCCCCATCTACAGACCAGAAATTGGCACCATCATTCGGTTCAGCTCCACCTGTAAATCCAATTAGTAAGCCATCCCACTGGAGCGAATTATCAATGCGATCGATCAATAGACTGAAAGCAATTGGTGTAAAGTCTACTTCGATGCCAATTAGAGCTAAATCTTGTTTGATCTGAGTACCTAATGCTTCGCGAATTTTGTTGCCAGAATTGGTAATCAAAGTAAACCGTACGGGATTATCTCGATCGTCAACTAGCTTATTTTGGTCGTTGTATTTGAACCCAGCCGCAGTAAATAGGGACTTGGCTTTTTGAGGATTGTAGTCATATCCAGGCAATCCCTGTGCGCGTGAGAAATAATAGGGACTAGGGACAGAAATTGGTGAATCTTGAGGCGCACCCAAACCACGATAGATATTATTTATCATCCGTTGGCGATTGATGCCATAAGCGATCGCTTGACGAAATTTAACATTATTAAACCAGCGCGATTTAATCGGATCTACTAATGGCTTGCCATCTCTTTCGCCTTGGTTGAGATTGAAAGACATAAAGGTAGTTCCTGCTGATGGCCCACCGTTATAAATTTTGTAATCACCTTTTTTTTCTTCCTTTTTGAGCAATGAAAAGAAATCAGGTGAAACACCATAAGAATCCAATCCTCCCGATCGAAACTGTACCAGTGCGGTATCTGTAGACTCCACAATCTGCCAGATCGATCGATCGATATAGGGTTGTTGCTTTCCTTGAGTATCTTTGCGCCAGTAGTAGGGATTCTTTTTAAAAACTAATCTTTCTCCAGGCGTGTACGAATCTAGCGTAAATATCCCATTAGAAACTAAATCAGCAGGTTTGGTATTAATCCCCCAAGTACTCAAAAATAAAGGTTTACCTTTGGCATCTGTTTGAGCGATTGTCGGACGTAATTTGTGAGCGGGTAGGATACTAATTCCCAATGTTCGGAGAAAGGGGGCAAATGGTTCGGGTGTAGTAAATTCGATCCGATTACTATCTATTTTTTTGACTGTTGGTAATTTCCGCGCCTTGCCAATTTTGAGAATGTCTCGCGTGTCAGTAGGAATCTGTTCGTTAAAATAAACTTCATTAAAAGTGAAAGCCACATCATCGACAGTCAATGGCGCACCATCCGACCATTTGAGATTTTGTCTGAGCGTAAAAATGATACTTTTACGATCGGGTGATGCTATCCATGATTCGGCTAATGCTGGTTGAATTTCACCCTTGCCGTTTTCAGTAATTAAGCCTTCGCCCACATAGCCAAAAATGTTGGGCGATTCATTACTTAATGCCGGATTAAAGGTTTTGGGATCGCTGAGAATTGTAGAGACTAATTGATTCTTAGTTTGGGCTGAGGATGAACTAATCATTTGTTGACAACTGCTAATTCCGAGCGCGAGGACGAGGACGAGCGCAACTATCGATCGACGCTGCCATCTAGTAAGTATATTTTTTAGCATCATTAAAATCGGGTAACTTGCCAAGCAGTAACGATCTAAATAGTAGACCAAATTGCATCCATGCTCCTCCCATCTAGCAATCCTATTTGAGTTGATTGTAGAACGTTAACCTGTATGGGCGGTGCTTCATGCCCGCCCTCTAGGGGTTAGGATGCTCATTTAGGATCGCTATTTGCACAGATCCACAAACTATAACTGAGTGGGACTTCGAGCGTTTGGCGTTGCCGTACCAGAGCCAATCGGAGCCGCTGCGGGAATGTATAAAATAACATGCGCCACTGAAGGAGCCTTCCGAATGAGAGATCGTCTCATAATTTCGGATGGGTGTTGTGGTTAAATAGTAGAAGTTTTCGTTCGCGGAGTATCTCCACTAGGCGATCGGTGACAGATACGATCTAAATTGAGATCGAGTCATCAATTCCTCTGACTGAGATATCAAACAGCCGCTGACAACCTACCCCCTATTTCCCAATATTGTGAACTTGCGCCTTTTAATTCCATTTTTTGACCCAACAGTAAAAGACTGGTCGTTAACGGCAAGATTGATGCGGTGGTTGACTTTTCTCTGGTTGGCGATCGGGATGTTTGTCTTATTTTCAGCTTCCTACTATCATGGCGAGGTCGAAAAAAAAGATGGCTTATTTTATTTTAATCGCCAAATTTTTGCGATTCTGATTAGTCTAGTTATATTTAACGCGATCGTCCATTCACCACTCCGCAACCTGCTAAAAGTTGCCCAATGGATTTTATTGGGAATTTTAGTGTTGCTATTGTTGACTGTACTGACCGGAATGGGTCAAAATACGATGGGCGCAACTCGCTGGATTGCGATCGGGCCGATTCAACTGCAACCATCAGAACTGATCAAACCCTTTTTAGTCTTGCAAGGAGCGAAACTGTTTGGACGATGGGAGCAGCATCCGCTCGCCGCAAGAGCGACATGGTTAGGGATATTTGCGATCGTGTTACTAGCAATTTTGAAACAACCGAATCTGAGTACCACATCCTTGTGCGGTATCGGTTTATGGTCGATCGCTTTTGCGGCTGGATTACCGTTGCGATATCTAGCGGGAACGGCGATTGGTGGGGGAATGGTGGCGGGAATGAGTCTGATGCTCCACTCCTACCAGCGATCGCGAATGCTCTCTTTTCTCAATCCTTGGCAAGATGAACGCGGTGATGGTTTTCAATTGGTACAAAGTTTACTAGCGATCGGATCTGGCGGCTTGTGGGGGAATGGATTTGGCTTGTCTCAGCAAAAGTTAGACTATTTACCAATTCAGGATACAGATTTTATTTTCTCGGTATTTGGTGAAGAGTTTGGGCTAGTCGGTGGTGTGCTACTCCTGATCGTGGTGATGAGCTATGCTACTCTAGGCTTATCAATTGCCAATCGTAGCCAAGATCCGGTGCATCGTCTAGTTGCAGTCGGAGCTACAACGTTTATTGTGGTGCAATCATTGTTTAATATCGGTGTGGCTGCGGGGACATTGCCGACGACTGGTTTACCACTCCCGATGTTTAGCTATGGCGGTAGCTCGATGGTGGCGTCATTGATTCAATCAGCACTCGTGATTCGAGTCGCTAGAGAGTCCGCCGCCGCAAAAGTAATTCAGATGAGACGGTGAGTGGTGAATGGTGAATGGTGGATGGTGGATGGTGGATGGTGAGGTCTATTTCTTGAATAGACCTCCTGTGAAAGTAAAAACATCATCTCTTTTAGTGTTGTGCGCTGTCTTGACCCAATTCGCGCTGAGGGAACCTCAGCGCGATTTGGGTCGCTAAATCATCGGGGAACCCGTAGACGAGCGAATCGAGACGTGTCGTTGGCGTAAGCCTGCCGTAGGCACAGACGGAGCGCGCATCCGCTAAAGCCTAAAACCTAAAGCCTATTAAGAAGCAGGGCTGATCTATTGGAAAAAGAATAATGCTAAAACCCAATTGTTTCGTTTAACTTCCATCTACATTCGATCGAGACTTAACGACAGAAAAGGGTTAGAGCGGTTTTTCTCTGGTGGATGGATCAGCCCTGCTATTAAGAAGGGGGTAACTCCCTCGAAATCAGTCATTTAGACGGTGATTAATTTCACGATTCGCGGTATCCTCTACTGGGTTAGAGAAAATTTTTTCCATGACCCAAATTACCAAAGCGCAACCACAGCTAGCATTCCGACCACCTAAATTTAAGGTGTGGGTATTGCAGCTAGTCACTTGGGTATTACCTTACTGGTTGAGTTACAAACTGCACATCACAAAAATCGATGTCACGGATATCGATCGATTGGTGGAAGTCTACAAACAGTCGCAGATGGGTAAGTTGCGGTTAATCATCGCCTTTCGTCATCCGAGTAGCGATGACTCTTTTTGCATGGGATATCTGTTGAGTAAGCTCCTACCTGCTGCTGCCAGAAAGCATCGAATCTCACTGAAATCGCCGATATTTGCTCACTTTGTTTACGATCGCGGGGTGCCACTGGGGGCGGGGAAGCTCGTCAGTTGGTTGTGTCCGAGATTGGGCGGTATCCCCATTCATCGGGGTCGGAGCGATAGTCCGGGATTGAGGACGGCACGGGACTTGTTGGTCAATGGTACTATGCCCTTAGCGATCGCTCCAGAAGCAGCGAATAATGGGCATAGCGAACTTGTCAGCCCGCTAGAATTAGGGACTGCCAAAATTGGATTTTGGGCGATGGAGGATCTAGTTAGTGCGGGGAGAGAGGAAGACGTTTTAATTATTCCGATCGGCATTCAATATTACTATGTAGATGAGCCGTGGGTGAAGCTAGAACAGACGATTCATCAGTTAGAACTAGACTGTGGCTTGGTAGTCGATCGCCACGACTCACGGGTGGCTATGAGCCAAGGTGATGAGCGACCGCTCCAGAAATTACTCTACGACAGATTTTATCGGCTGAGTCAGCATTTGCTCTATCAGATCGAGAACTTTTATGCTCAATTCTATCAATACCAAATTCCCGAACGTCCCCCGATCGAACAAACTATTTCTCGAACTGAAATATCGCAACGGCTCCAGTATTTATTAGATTTTGCCTTGCAAGTATCTGAAAGTTATTTCAATCTACAACCCAGAGGCACCAAGATCGATCGCTGTCGGCGGATCGAACAAGCTGGGTGGAACTGGATCTATGTGGATGAATTAACCAATCCAAATATGTCTATAGTCAGTCGCAAATTAGCCGATCGCATTGCCACGGAAGCCGATCTGCGAATGTGGCATATGCGAATCGTCGAAAGCTTCATCGCCGTGACTGGCTCTTATGTCAAAGATCGACCGACGATCGATCGATTTAGCGAAATTACCCTTCTGCTGTGGGATTTAGTCGCTCAGATTAAAGGTGAAAAGTCTACCAAACGTCCGCAGCTCGGTCATCGACGGGTACAAATGTCTATTTGTAATCCAATCCCGCTGTCCGATTATTGGGATCGGTACAAGAGTGGTAGTCGCCAAGCTAGACAGGCAACGATCGATCTCACCTTAGAATTACAAACATCTATGGAAGGTACACTCGATCGTGGCTGGTAGCCAAAATTGGACGGAGATCGGCTCGATAGTTGTTAGATAGAAGCACGGATCGATCCCCAATCGACCTCAATAAACATTACAATTTAATTAACAAAATTTAATACCTTCTCATATTTCTGGCGTTATCCATGACCGTAATTCCGCCATCTTCAGTGTCTCCAATGGCACCATTACTCTCACGGCTGACCGACAAGATCAATCAGCTCGATCCCTCTCCTGGTCTAGTAGTCATGCTACTATCGGTGCTCATTGGCGGCACAGCCGGATTGGGGGTAGTTTTGTTTCACTATCTGATCGACCTATCTCATAGTTGTTCTCATACGCTGATCGTCGATCGGCTCAAGGTACTAATACCTCAGCAAGGGACTTGGCTAGTTGCAATAGTACCCATCCTCGGCGGCATTGTCGTCGGCGCGATGCGGTGGTACTGGCGAGATTTTGGTGCCAATATGAACTCGATGATTGCGGCGACCCAATCGGGTCAAAAAGTTGCACCTTGGCGGGGATTGGTCAAGATGGTGGCGGCGTCAGTATCGCTGGGTACTGGTGCATCATTAGGCCCAGAGGGGCCAAGTGTAGAAATTGGCGCAAACCTGGGGATGTTTTTGGGACAGACGCTAAATGCCTCCCAGGAACGGCAACGACTGTTACTGGGCGCAGGTGCAGCGGCGGGGATTGCTGCGGGATTTAATGCCCCGATCGCGGGCGTGTTTTTTGCTTTAGAGTTGGTCTTGGGCACCACATTTGCGACTTCATCAGTGAGCGTCGTCGTCTTGGCTGCCGTAGTTGCCTCATTAGTCGCTCAAATCGGGCTGGGTGCTCGACCTGCATTTGCTTTACCCGTATATGAAGTCAAGAGTTTATTAGAGCTACCCCTGTACTTACTATTGGGTGGGTTGGCGAGTGTTGTTGCTTTTGCGTATACCCAAACTGTAGACTTCGCGCGGGAAGCCTTCCAGGGTGATGTCAGCTACTTGTCGTGGTTGGGAAAAATTCCTCGGTGCTTGACTCCAGCAATTGGTGGAGCGATCGTCGGGATTGTGGCTTTGAAATTTCCACAGGTAACGGGAATTGGTTATGAAACGATCGAGGCAATGTTGCAAGACGTCCAGTTTTCCGTTGTTTTACTCGTCTCGATCTTGGTCATCAAACTACTGATGACGGCGATCAGTTTGGGCAGTGGTTTAGTCGGAGGTTTATTTGCGCCCTCGATGTTTTTGGGCGCGACGATCGGGGCGATCTATGGCAAATCTCTAGTGTTGTTATTCCCCAGCCTCAGCGGTCTTATTGCTGCCCCTCCAGCCTATGCAATGGTCGGAATGGCTGCGGTACTCGCTAGTAGTGCTAGAGCACCGCTGACGGCGATCCTACTGATGTTTGAGCTGACTCGCGACTACCGGATCGTGCTCCCAGTGATGGCTTGTGTTGGGTTGAGTATTTGGGCGATCGAACGGATGAACCCCAAATCAAAATCCCCTGATAAATTAGACAAATTAGCTCTGAGCGTTCAACCAGATCGATATTTAGACATCCTCCAAAATTTACAGGTACGAGACGTGATGGATACTCACTATCTCCGGTTATCCGATCGACTGGATATTCTCACTGCTGGGTTAAAATTGACTCAGAGCAATTGTCATTGCGCGTTAGTCATCGACGATCGCGAGGAGTTGGTGGGGATTATCACTCTCCACGATTTGAGTCGAGCAATTTCCCAAGCCGAAGCTTCACCACAACCGAGTCAATTATTCACCGCCAATCTGGGGAGTATCTGCACTAAATATCTTTTTTATGCCGATATCGACGAACCGATTATTGAGGCGATCGATCGGATGAATGCCAGAGGATTGCACCAATTACCCGCGATCGATAAGTCCCAGCCGCATCTAGTCGTGGGAATTCTCCAACAGGATCGGATCGCTCTGGCTTGTAGTATTGCCTCTACCCGCCAAGCTTTGAGCAGATATGAGATATTGCCATTGGCACTCACTCCCAGCGACGATGTTCTAGCAGAAAAGCTCACCGAAACGACTACTCGCTAGAGCGATTCAAACATTGCTGTAAAGCCAGGGATTGTCAAACATTCTTCAGTAAATTCGTCAGCATCACTGACATCTTCAATCTGATATTCCATGATCCGTCGATCGTCACCATACATTTTTTTGGATGACAGCAATGTCCCTGGATATTTTGCTGCCATATCTTTAAAAATTTTACTATTAATGCCCCAGTCTTCAGCAGAACAATCGATCTTCACACGCCACATAATTAGGTTTTAGGTTTTAGGTTTTAGGTTTTAGGTTTTAGGTTGATTTACTCCCCTTGTAGAACTCATTTGAGATCTTCTTGTGGGAAGCTAATCGGTAGTTGATGTAGGGTGTGTTAGGCTGCTGCCGTAACGCACCAGTATTTGATACTCTATTTATCGATCGATTCCTTCTAAAAAGATCTCAAATAGGTTCTATAAAAGTAGAGACTTGAGCTTCCCTCCCCTTTATAAGGGGAGGGTTGGGGTGGGGTAAAGGACTACAGATTAACGATCGACTATCCACAAACCCTAACCCGTGTTCCGCATTCCGGCGGCGATGCCGTTGATGGTTAATAGTGCGCCATCGAGAAGTTCCTTCTTGCTGTAGCGAGAGTAGATCATCCCCGCGCCACCATGTTGGCGTAGACGCTTGAGCAGTGAGACTTGCAGAAATCCTAGTGGCACGATACTACCATTCCGCAATTGAATCGATCGCTGAAGTTCGGGATTGTCATCCAAAAATCGCTCGTGTCCAGATATTCGCAACACCAGATCGCTAATCAGACGATATTCGTGTGTAATGCGGTCGAACAGGATCTCAAACTGCGCTCGATCCTCTGGTTTGGATAATTCTTCCATATAGTGACGGGCAATTTGGAGATCGACTTTGGAGAGCGTCATTTCCACTTTGGAAATCGCCATCCGAAAGAATGGCCATTTGCGGTAGAAGCCTTGGAGCAGTTCAAAGTTTTCGGTTGGAGCCTCAGCCACAAATTCCTCAAGTGCAGCACCGACACCATACCAGGATGGCAGTAAGAAACGACTCTGCGTCCAACTAAACACCCAGGGAATAGCGCGGAGGCTGTCTAGATCGCGTTTGCCACCGCGACGAGCGGGACGAGAGCTAATTTGGAGATGACTGATTTCGTCGATCGGGGTAACTTGGTGAAAGAAGTTGACTAGATCGGGACAATCGTACACCAGTGCGCGATAGTGACGACGCGATCGATCTGCGAGATCTTCCATTACCTCGTTCCAAGGTTCGATATCATCGATCCCGCCAGACATGAGGCTCGTCTTAATTACCGCACTAGCTACCTGTTCGAGATTGTAAAGCGCGAGTTCGGGTAAAGAGTACTTGGACGCGAGGACTTCACCCTGTTCGGTAATCTTGATCCGCCCATTAATACTCTGCCCTGGCTGGGCTAAAATCGCCTCATGGGATGGCCCGCCGCCTCTGCCGACACTTCCCCCTCGCCCATGAAAAATCCGCAGCTTAACGGCGAATTTCTCGGCGATCGATTGGAGAGATTTTTGGGCTTTGTGGATTTCCCAATTACTACTGAGAAAGCCAGCATCTTTATTACTATCAGAGTAGCCCAGCATCACTTCTTGGAGATCTGGGACTAATCCAGGTATAGCTGTGTCTGGAGTTGGTTGATATCCTCCGGTGAGAGCTGCTCGATACAACGGCAACTCAAATAGAGATTGCATTACCAACGGTGCTTGTTTGAGATCTCCGACGGTTTCAAATAATGGGACTACTTGTAGACTGGTAATCCCAGTCGCTGGATCGTATAAACCCGCTTCTTTAGCCAGGAGCATGACTTCGAGAATGTCACTGACATCCCGATTCATGCTGATGATGTAAGTCTGGCAGATTTCGGGGCCAAACTCCTGATGGAGTCGGCGCAGCATCCGAAAGGTTTCGACAGTTTCGACGGTTTTGGGGGAAAAGGGGAGTTCGCCAGGAATTAGAGGGCGACGAGTTTGGAGTTCGAGTGCCAACCATGCGACGCGATCGGCTTCCGAGAGGTCGTGATAGGATCGGGGCAATACCTGAAGATAATCAGCGATCTCCGCGATCGTATCTGCATGGCGACTGCTCTCTTGGCGGATATCTAGTTGGGCGAGATTAAACCCATAGATTTCTACCTGACAAATTAGGGTTTCTAATGCTTGGCAAGTTAGTCCAGTTTGCTGCAAACTCAATCGAATCAACCCCAACTCTTTGAGGAAATCTGCCCCAGAATGATAGCAGGTATTGGGGTTGAGTTCGGTCTTGGGTAATTCGAGACTATCCCAATCCGCTACTTGACCAGATCGATCGAGTGTATTGGACAGTCGTTTGATAATATAGGTAAGCTTGAGCCGATAAGGTTCTTGACGATAACGAATCGCCAACTCATCATAGATTTCGGGAAAATGTGCCTTATCCTGTTCTAGCGATTCTAGTAAAGCGGGTAAAACATTACTCCAATGTAGCGACAGACTCAGAGAATTAGTTAACTCCCGCGCCGATTTGATATATTTTTTGAGGACGATGCCCCGCTGATAGCAAGCAGTTTGCCAAGTAATTTTGGGCGTAACTGAGGGATTGCCATCCCGATCCGATCCTACCCACGAGCCAAACCGACAGAATCGATTACTGGGTGGATTGAGATGGGGGAAAGATTGTTTGAGTGCTAGATTCAATCGCTGCGACAGTTGGGGAATTGCATCGAATAAAACTTCCTCAAAGTAGTGGAGAGTGTAGTCTACCTCATCCAGCACAGTTGGTTTGAATTGATGTAACTCATCCGTCCGCCACCACAATAGAATCTCTTCTAATAGCTGATCCTCTAATTCGGTTACTTCCCACGAAGATTGAATGCCTAGGCGCGTCATGTCCTCCTCGGCGCGATCGAGTTTTTCGAGAATTTTCGCGACGCGGCGTTGTTTATCGCGAATCGTATGCCGGACGATTTCGGTCGGATGAGCCGTAAATACTAAACCGATATCCAACTCATCAAATAGTCTCTGTACTTGCTGCGGCGGGACTCCCGCTGACTTGAGCATCGGAAATAAAGCGACAAATGTGCCGCGATCTTTTTGGGGTGGCGTGGAAGCTTGCCAATTTTTTTCGAGTAGCCCCGCACCGAGTGGTGCAAGATTTTCGGACAGGTGGCTATCTAAATTCGGGAAGCTCGGTGCTGAATGCTGGGATAACTTGAGAGCTAGCTTTTGTTCGCACTGCTCGTAGTGTTGTTCGACGATATTAATTAACTGAAAATACAGTGCAAATGCTCTGGCGGCACGAATTGCATCCTTGAGATCGAGCTGTTCGATCAGATGATGTACTTCTTGTGATAGCGGTTCCGCCGCGCTACCGTCGGACGAACACATCTCTCGGAGTTGGTTGAGGAGATTGACCAAATCTTGTCCGCAAGCATCTCGCAGCACGCGTTCCCACAGGTCTTCAATTACCTTGAGTCGATGGTTTAGTCGTAAATTTGCGGGAGTTAAAACCATCAATTCTTCTGAAACGTGAGTTAGCGGGTGCATATGACAATTACTCGCAGTATGGATGGAACGAACGATCTAAGGCGACGCTGGCAATGTGGCAAAGACGATCCTCTAGATTAAACTTGTTTACTTAGGTGGCTTTACTAACTATTCCCGAACCTGTGACAAGTTAGACATTTAGGGTGGACGGTAGATGGTGGATATTTATTGCTTGGGTGGGAAGGGAGTAAGACCTTTACCAGCAACAAGAACCTTCTGGCTACCGTTTTCGATCGACACAAACTATCTACATTCGATCGCGATTTAGACTAGAAACCGATACTATTATACCAAAGATTTGTGCTTTGCTTTGTCCACCCACGATGTAATGCAACCCAAGTGAGTGACGACCATTTTTTAGGTATCGATCGTAATATCGAGCGGCAAGTGTAGCACTGGTAATCGATCGCCGCGAAAGATCTCTTCGCTCATTACGCCCAACTGTTCGAGCAATTCACCCGCCGACTGGATCGCCACGATCGCGACCAAGCAAGGTGTGGCGGCGAGACTAACCAGTAAAGAGGACGGCACGAGATGAGTATGTGAGGGTGATGCTGCTGACATATTAGTAAGCTCGAATGTTTGAATGGGTTGATTTTAGAGATCTCGTACTCTGTGTAGAGGCTTTAGATACATAGCCGATGGTCTTTTCTATCATAATCGAGTTGAGAAGTCTGTGGTTGTCGCGATCGACACAGTAAAGAAATCGACAGCTAGTCAGCGGTTGAAACCGCTGCTAGTGATGCAAAGTCCGCCTATAGAAATCCTATTTGAGTTCCTGCTAACAAAGATCTGTAGGGGCAGTGCTGTCTTGTCGTTTTTTTATGCTGGGGTTCCCCCAGAATAAAAACGCCGCTTCATGCCTGCCCTGTAGGGACTCTGGCGGAGTGATGCTCGAAGAGGATCGCTAGATCCTCATCGAGATGTGCCTGGAGAGACAAAAATAGCCGCTTCGATCGACCGAATCAAAAAAAACTATCAGCAATGTTAATTGTGATAGGTACTTGCGGGTAATTTAAGTAGGAGAGTAATCAAATCTTTAAATAATTCGGATCGAGATCGATCGAGGAGTACTAAAACGGTCTTCTAGGAACTTGCTAATCTTTGCTCCAAAATCAACGATCCCCCGTCTGTGCTGCCTTTTCTTAGTGGCATATTCCAGGCTATGAGTAAAAAATTTATATGCTTAATCGATTAAAGAATCTATTTCCTCGCCGAGGTAGTGGAGTGGCAATCGAACTTGGGTCCGAACGGATCAACATTGCCCAGCTCCAAAAAAAAGGTCCAGCTCTGACACTCAAACATCTATGTTCTGCTGAAGTTCCCGAAGGAATTTTTGAGGAGGGGCGAATTGTCAATCCTCAAGAGCTAGGAGATTTGATTCGGACGACCCTCGCCGACAACAAAATTAAAGCGACCCACGTTGCCACCTCAGTGCCCATGCGGGAAGCAGTAATTAGATTAATTCCCCTACCCGCCGAACTGAGCGATAGAGAAGTGCGAGATCTGATTCTCAATCAAGAAGCAGCACTATATCTACCATACCCTCGTGATGAAGTCGATCTCGACTATCAAAAACTCGACTTGGTGACAGATGAAGACGGGCTAGATAAGGTGCAAGTGATGCTAGCAGCCACTCGCAAGGAAGTCACCGATAGTTATATCGAGACGTTCCAATATGCGGGATTGCAAGTGAAAGTCCTAGAGATCAGCAGCTTTGCAGTACTCAGAACCATTAAAGAACAACTGCGCCAATTTGCACCGCAAGAAGCAGTAGTTTTGATCGATATTGAATTTGACTGCACCGAAATTGCGATCGTCGTCAATGGTATTCCTCAATTCAACCGCACGGTACCGATTGGGACTTATCAACTGCAAGAAGCCCTCAGTAGTGCGATGAATCTGCCTTTGACTAGAAATTCAGACATCCTCCAAGATATCACCATCCCCGATCTCCCAGTCACTAGTATGGACAACCATAGCCAAGCAATGACCAACATCAACCCTGGGATGGCAGCCATGATGCGAATCCTTGCCGAATTAGCTGATGAAGTCCGCCGCAGCATCGAGTTTTATATGAGTCACAACGGTCAACAGCTCAAACTCGAACAACTACTACTCGCTGGTCCAGGTGGTGGATTGGGACAACTCGACCTTTTCTTCACCCAGCGATTGAGTATTCCGACAACCCAAGTCGATCCGATTGGTGGATTGGGTTTGGAGCCAGAAATGGATATTCCCATCGGTCAACGCCCTGGACTAGGAGTAGTACTGGGATTAGGAATGCGCGAGATCTAAAAATATGTATAGTCTAGATATCAATTTACTGCGCGAACGGGTCGAACAGACAGGTTCGCAGAGCGAGTTCATCGACAACACGGGGATGACACCCAGTGCCAAATATGGCAAAATTCCGCTGTTTGTCGGGATGGGAGCAGCGGTTGTAGCTCTGATTGCTAGTGGTAGCGGCTGGCTGCTCTTGAATCAGCAAACCGAGCGACTCGAAGCCAAACAGAAAGACTTGGACCAAAAGCTCGGTAGTCTCAAAGTTCAAGATGCCCGCCTTCAGCAACTGAATGGACAGCTCGCCCAAATCAATGACGAAACACAATCTTTAGCGAGTGTGTTCAATCAGGTGCAACCCTGGTCGGCTGTCTTGCAGGACTTGCGGGAGAGCATTCCTCAAGGCGTTCAGATTGCTAGTGTCAGCCAAAGTGAGGTCAAAGCCACCGCTCCAATTGCTGTCCCTGCGACCGCCACAGCACCTACTGGTGGTCTAGTTAACAAAATTTCTACTCCGCCCAATCCTGAAGCTAGTCCCAAGCCTGGAGCTACGCCCACTCCCACTCCTGTCGCCACAGTATCTGCTACAGGTACCCCTACGCCCCCAATTCCTGGTGCTAGTGCCACTGTAGCAACCCTTCCTGCGGACGTACCAACTACCAAGCTAGAGATCGCGGGGACAGCCAAAACTTTTGATGAAGTCAACAACTTCATCTTGACCCTCAAACAATCAGCGTTTTTCAACCCTGATGAGACTCAGTTACTCACTGCTGGGTTAATTGCTGGAGCCAATCTCAACCAGATCGAAACTAGTGTAGATAAATCCGCACCAGCCACTACAACTACTGCCGACAAACCACGCCAATTAGAGCTGCCAAAGGTAGTTGAATATAGAATTCAAACTTCACTCAAGCGCATCCCTGCGGTAGATCTGATCCGGGAATTGGAGCGCAAAGGAGCTGTCGGTTTGGTAACTCGACTCAGAAGTCTTCAACAACAGCAGGTGATTAAACCATGACATATAGTAGCGATTTAATCGAAAGCGATTTGGTTAGCAATACATCTTTTTTAGCACCTCCGGTCTATCCATCAGTTTTTGGGATTACATTTAGCCCGATCGTGAGTGGTTTATGTATAGCTGCCGTTGGTGTTGGAATTTCTGGATACATTTTCATGAGCTATTTGCAACCACAACTGACTAAAAATCAGGAATTGGAAGCTAAACTAGCTCAAACCCAAGACCAGATCCAGCAACGTAAAGATAATGCCACAAAAATTGCGATCGCCGAACAAAGCCTCGATCGCGCCAATGCCCAAAAAGAGGTAGTAATCGGGCTATTTGCTAGTGATAAAAAGCTAGATACACTATTACTAGATCTGAATAAATTAGTCAACATCCGTCAAGGAGAATTACAAACATTTAGACCAGATTTACCTGTGCCTGGTACGGGTAGCAGTGGTGCGGCTGTGGTTAGCGATAGTTCGCTAGGTGCCGCCCTAAATAATAAAATCAAACGTAAAGGCGTGCAGATCGAAGTCAAAGGCAACTTTGAACAAGTTCAATCGATCTTACGCACGATCGAAAGATTGGATCAATTACTCCTTGTCAAAGATTTCAAGGCGGAAGTTGATAAAAAAGATCTGAAAATATTAGTAGATGCTCAAGGAAGACTCGTTTCCCAACCAGAAGCTACCATCAGAACCTCATTTAAAATTCAAGCATTGATTCCGCTCACATCAGCAGAACAAATTGCTGCAACACCAGTGGTACCAGTTAAAAAATAATCGATTCAGGAGTACATGCTTAATAGTCAAAGTAGGCAAACTGAGAATCTTTTATCTAAACAACCGATCGTTCGTAACTAGCAATAACCCCGTACACATTTTCCTGGAGTAGGATTATAAAGTGAGCAAACATCAACAGATTATTACCAGCATTGTCATGGGTAGCGCGGTAACAGCACTATCCGTCACCAATGTCCAAGCATCACAACCCGCCCAAACCGACAAGCTAGATCCCAGTAGCAATTTAGTTGCTCAAACTCAAAATCAACAGCCTCTAGTCCCCAATCCTAGAATCACTATTGAGAATGCGCCAACTATTCCGCGTGCAGTTGCGCCGCCAGTAGGCGATATCAGCGTATCCAATATCGATGCAGCGATTCCGCCCATCAGCCTGGATTCTACCGCCCGCATCAATATGGTACTCAAAAACACTCCAGCACGGGAGGTTTTAGAGTCATTGGCTCGAACGGCAAATCTCAATCTAGCTTATGCTGATGGAGCCGAGGGTGATGGTAAAACTAAAGCAGCCGATCCGACTGTTTCGCTCAACCTGCGGAATGAACCAGTTCAAAATGCCTTTAACTATGTACTTCAACTGAGCGGATTAGAAGCAAATCGGATTGGTAATACCATCTTTGTTGGTAATCGCTTGCCTGACTCGGTGCGCGAAACGATCGTGCGTACCCTCCGGATGAATCAAGTAACTTCCGCTGCTGCTGCCAATTTCCTGACCACTCAAGGCGCAGAAACCCAAATTTCTTTTACTAAAGTCGATTTTCAAACAGTAGGTACAGGTGCATCTGTGCGTACGGTAGAAACCCGCACTCCGCAGATTTTGGCACTCAAAGCCACCGAAGGTAATGGCCCACTCTTGCTCAAAGGTTTAGCAGTTAGCACTGACGAACGACTCAATGCAGTTACTTTGATCGGTTCTCCACGCAAGGTAGCGATGGCAACTAGCATGTTGACTAGACTAGATGGTCGCCGCCGCCAAGTCGCCCTCAATGTCAAAATTGTTGATGTCAATCTCTCAAACCTCAACTCTATGAGCAATAGCCTATCCTTTAAGGTGGGTGATGGCTTCCTCTCGGTCGATAAAGGTGCCGCAGTCTATAACTATGGTGGCTACAATCCAGCTACCAATGCTCAAACGCTCAATAGCCCGACGACTCCACCAATTGGCGCACTCAATCTACCTGGTGGTAACTCTCCGTTCTTGGACTACAACCCTAATGCAAATTTAAGCGATCAAACTAGTGGTAATAGTATTGGAGCTGGTAATAACGCCCGTCCGAATTTGGGGACTACAGTAAACCCCTATCAACCTGGTGCAACGGCATATACCCTCCCTGGTAATCCCACAGTAGTCAATCCAACTTTCAATAATGCAGCAGCAACATTTAACACCGGAACAACTTCACTTGTAAGCCCACAAACAGGTCAATCTATTCCACCAGGCGGACAACTCACAGGTTATGCCGTCAACTCAATAGGTCAACTGGTCGGGTTTGGTGGGCAACTCACACCTGGTTCTGTAACTCCTGGTACTCCAGGCACAGTCACTTACGCATTGCCGACCAACTATCAAATTCCCACCAAGTTCCTGTCTACTCTCCAAGCCCAAATCATCAGTGGTAATGGCAAGATCTTGACCGATCCTACTCTGGTAGTTCAGGAAGGTCAAAAATCTACTGTCAATCTGACCCAAGATGTCTTTGGTGGCTTCAAAATCAACACTGTGGCAGGTACAGGCGCAACTACGAGTACCAGAGAGCCAATCATCAAGCAAGCTGGTTTGAGTTTGGAAATCTTGGTCAATCGGATTGATGATAATGGGTTTGTCTCCGTTGGTGTAGCACCTACCATATCCTCGATCGGTAGTACTTTAACTACTGCCGACGGTGATATTAGCCTGCTCCAGTCACGGACGATCAACTCTGGCGAAATTCGCCTCCGCGACGGTCAAACCCTGATCTTATCGGGAATCATCCAAGAGTCCGAGCGCACCAGTGTCTCCAAAGTGCCAATCTTAGGAGATATCCCCCTTCTCGGTGCTCTCTTCCGCAGTACCAGCAAAAATAACCAACGCCAAGAGGTTGTAGTCCTACTTACACCTCAAATCCTCAATGACAACCGAGGTCAGGTCAATTACACACCTGGAGTCGATGCTAGATTGATGATTGGGAAATAAATCTACTCAAAGATTGGGTGCTGAATTTGGGGTTTGGGCTGTTTGGCGATCGAATATTTGGGATGATAGATGATTCCCCATCGTCATTTCTGAGCTGCCAGACCCCTATTTTGCCGACATTCCCCATAAATAATACGTAAAATCATGAAAATCAACATAAATTAAAGCTTTCAGCGATCCAGATTGGGCTTGTAGACCTTAAAATAATGCAGTGGAACTAATATTGCATCAGACTTTCAGCAACTTTATGGCAAACTGAACTAGCAATTACAGCATGTGAAGGTAAGCCGCAAAGTCGCCAGAAGGCATGTAAGCTTGAAACACGGAAACAGTCAAGGGCGAATTAATCCGCGCCTGAGCCATTTCCCAGCATCAAGCCCAATCCACCAACTATGGTATTGACACCAACTCTCATCGAGTTACCGTGTCACATCAACAACAACATCAACGGAGATTTACACATGAATAAAGGTGAATTAGTCGATAGAGTAGCAGAAACAGCTAGCGTAACCAAAAAGCAAGCCGACACAGTGTTGTCAGCAGCATTGGAAGCAATTATGGAAGCTGTATCTAAAGGTGACAAAGTTACTCTGGTAGGATTTGGTTCCTTTGAACCCAGAAATCGCCAAAAACGTGAAGGTCGCAATCCTAGAACTGGCGAGAAAATGGAAATTCCCGCAACTAAGGTGCCCGCATTCTCTGCTGGTAAATTGTTCAAAGACAAAGTTTCTGCTGACGACGACTAGACCGATTTAGCTGAATTTACACTCGGAAATATTCCTTGAATCGACCAAAACATGGGGGGAACCCGACCTGGGCAGCTACAGTAGCGGGCTGTCCCCCCTCTCTGATCTTAGATTTTTCGGCGAGTATCAGTCCGTTGGGACCTCCTCCATCGGCTCTGACTGCCATCAAGCTGCACATAGATTCGCTCACTAGCTATCCCAATCCCGATTATCCCGAACTTTGTCAGGCGATCGCGGATCATCATCATATCGATCCTGACTGGGTATTACCAGGCAATGGGGCGGCAGAACTTTTGACTTGGGCAGGTTGGGAGTTTTCCAAACTCAACACCACCCTGATCCCTACACCAGCCTTTGGAGACTATTGGCGATCGCTCCAAACCTTCGGTACCAGAATCATTGCTCGATCGATGATGATGGACGATGGCGAAATTGGCGATCTAGATTTTGCCCTCCGCCACCTCCCTGTTGATATCCCGCATTCGCTCGGACTGATCGTCAATAATCCGCACAATCCGACTGGGCAAATTTACCGACAGGAGACAATCCTGCCGTATTTGGACAAATTTAAACTAGTCGTGGTTGACGAGTCCTTCATGGACTTTCTACCCCGCTCTGAACAGCAAAGTTTAATCCCCTCTATTACCCAATATCCCAACCTCGTCATCTTGCGATCGCTGACAAAATTCTATAGTTTGCCAGGATTGCGATTGGGCTACTGTATCGCCCATCCAGATAGATTGCGGCTGTGGAAAAGTTGGCGCGACCCTTGGCCCGTCAACACTCTAGCCGCCGCCGCCGCAATCGCAGTGTTGCCCGATACCCAATTTCAACAGCAAACGTGGGACTGGCTGGCGATCGCTCGCAACCGCTTGTTTGCAGGATTGACGCAGATATCAGGCTTTCACCCCTATCCTGGTGCGGCGAATTTTATCCTCGTCAAATCCGATCGTTCTGCTGTCGAAATCCAAACCAAACTGCTCCAACAGCACCAAATCCTGATTCGCGACTGTATGAGTTTTCCCGAACTTGGCGATCGGTTTTTTCGTGTTGCAGTGCGGACGATCGAGGAGAACGATCGACTACTGGCGGCATTGCGATCGGTTTAGAGTTACCCCCCAACCCCTCTTATAAAGGGGAGGCTCTTGCTCCCTCCCCTTTATATGGGGAGGGCTGGGGTGGGGTAAAGAACTACGAATCATCTCAATAGACTTACTAAAATTGTAGATAGTGCATCAATTGACCGATCGATTCGCCAGATAATTTCAGCCGTTGTTGGAGATTAACTAAATCTGTAAACTTGCCACCCTGTTCGCGTTCGGCGATAATTTCAGCTGCTAATTCTGGGGAAATTTGGGGGATCTGGACTAATTCATCTGCTGATGCTCGATCGATCGCGATCGATGGTAGCGCAGACGAGCGATCGTAATACTGAAAACTCAATACTGGAGCCAACCACTGAAGTCTGGGCAGGGGTATATTTAGCGCGGCAGCCAGATCGGAAATCGCATAAAAAGCCACTCCAGCTTGGCTCAAAGCTACTAATTGACGTGCTTGATGGATCGAAATCCCTGGTAAGCGCAACCAGTCATCTACACTAGCTTGATTAACATCAATTCTCACCCCCAAATCGGCAGCGACAGCAATCTCAAAAGCTGACTTGAACCGATAATAAGGGTCTTCAGCAATACGCGATCGCAAGGACATTTTTAATAGAAACTGTACGGTACGAAAAGAATCATGTGTCACTTGGATTTTGGATTTTGGATTTTGGATTTTGAATTGAAGAGTTTGGGGTGCTGGGAATATCGAGCTGGATAAATTGGACTGAAGATCGATCTTACTTTCTTCCCACTCAAGAAATAGACATCATAATTCACTATCCACCATTCACCATTCACCATTCACCCCCTACGCTAGATGTCTAAGTTGACACAGGTTCGGGAGTAAGATCGATTCCTCTCAATTTACGAGTATTCTCAACCAAGCTTTGAGCGAATAGATCGAGGCGGTGTGAGAGTTTCTCATCTACGAGTTTACCTTCAGGTGTAAAGGCTTGGTAAGCTTGTCCGATGGCTACTTGTTCGGGAATCGACCAAGCATGAACCCAGCGGAGAATTAGGCGCAAATCATTGAGGGCATTACTATTGCTCTGTCCACCCAGAATACTGATGAATCCAGCGACTTTGCCGGAGAGCTGTTCAAAACTCATTAAATCTAAGGCATTTTTTAGCACTCCACTGATACTACCATGATACTCTGGCGAGACTAAAATTAGCCCATCAGCACGACTAAAAGCTTCCTGCATCCTTTTTACATCAGGGTAATTAGGATAGTCACTCCCGCCGTCACAAAATGGCAACTCCATCTGTCTCAAATCCAAAATCTCTACTTCTGCGCCCAGAGCTTGGACTTTTTGGGCAGCTATTTGTAAAGCGATTTGGCTATGGGAGTCTGGTCTTAAACTACCTGCAATGCCAACAATTTTTACCATAAAATGGAAGTGTAGGGCGATATTAATATTTATAACGCGATCGTCGCTTGAAATCTAGATGATGCCAGCAATTCTCATTATGGAAATTGGGATTGGAGATAGGCTTGGTTTTTAAAAATAAAACTCTTGAAACCCTGATTCTCTCGTCACCACCTGAGCTGATTTAATCGCTGAACTAGTACAGTGGTTTTAAAATGAGAATTGCTGAGATGATGCGTTACCCACCCTACAGATCGACTAAGCTCGATCGAGCCACTGACGGCGTTTTTGCTCGAATTCATATTCTGAGATCAAACCATCGGCGCGGAGTTTGTCCAACTCGCGGATCGACTGGGTGACTGTATTGATGGGATGCAGTGGGAGTGGGAGCGAGGACTGTGGAGCTGAGATGGAATTGTTACCAAAGCGGGTATCGTCTTGAGTGAGATACCACACAGCTTCGATCGCTGAAGCAATATGGGGAATCGGTGTCCAGGATAATAATAGATAAACTATTCCCCATCCGGGTTGTCCTAAATAAAATTTGTGAAATCCAGCGATCGGAGTTGTCATACTAGCAAAGGCTAAGACGATCGCGATTTGTCGATTTTTGGTTGTAGTGGGGTCGAACATTAACCGATCCTCTCATACGGGAAACCGCAGTTTTCAGTGATTGGAGACCGATCTAAAATATATGTAGTGGTGTCGATCGCGGGTGTCTTCACTTTCCAGTTTAACCTTATTACTATAATTATCTGTCATGGGATTTTTTGATTCTGATGTCATCCAACAAGAAGCTAAACAGTTGTTTGAAGATTATCAACATCTGACTCAATTGGGCGGTAAATATGGTAAATTCGACCGCGAAGGCAAGATTGCATTTATTGAGCGAATGGAAACATTACTCGATCGTTACAAGATTTTTATGAAGCGGTTTGAACTCTCCGATGATTTCATGGCAAAGATGACAGTTGAGCAAATGAATACTCAGATGAGTCAATTCGGCATGACTCCGATGCAAATGTTCGAGCAAATGAATCTCACTCTCGATCGGATGAAGTTAGAAATAGATAAGTAGAGCTTGAATCGGTGCGTTACGCTGTCGCTAACACACCCTACAAGCTAAAACCCAAAGCCTAATTCCTAAAGCCTAAAGCCTAAAGCCTAAAACCCAAAGCCTAAAGCCTAAAGCCTAACTCCCTGGGCGTTTGAACTTGGCGGGAAGGGGGAAGGATTCTACGGGTTCATTTTTGAGAGCTTCCTGCATAAAACTCTGCCAAATTGGTGCGGCATAGGCACCACCTGTTACCCCTACGCCCAGAGGGGTGTAGTCATCTTTTCCAATCCACACAGAGGCGGCTAGCTGGGGCACGTAGCCCACAAACCAGACATCTCGTTCGGAGGAGGTGGTTCCAGTTTTTCCGGCGGCTGGACGACCGATCGCGGCGGCTTTACCAGTACCGCCACTGACTACTGATTGGAGCGCACTGTTGATCTGTGCTGTTGCCCAGGAGTTGAGTACTAGCTTGGGTTGGGGCGTATTGTCCAGCAAAATATTCCCGTCGCTATCGGTCACGCGGAGGATCGTGGTAGTCTCCGATTGCCAACCATTACTGGCAAATGTGGCAAATGCGCCAGTCATTTCGATCGGTGTCACGCCAATCGCCCCTAATGGTAAGGATACAACAGGTTCGATCGGGCTTTTGATGCCTAGTGTCCGACAAGTTTGGATCACTTTGTCTAGTCCTACCTCTTTACCCATTTTCACTGCTGGGACGTTTGCGGACACCATCAGCGCGTTCCGCACACTCATCGGGCCAGAATAGCCGCCATTATAGTTACGGGGCGAGTAGTAGCCACTACCATCGCGATAGCGAACGGGGCTATCATAGACTATTGACTCTGGCGAGAATTTCCCAGTAGCAAAGGCGGTGTAGTAAACAAAGGGTTTGAACGACGAACCTGGTTGACGATTGGCGTAGATGGCGCGGTTAAAATTACTTTTTTTGTAATCTACGCCACCCACCATCGCCTTGACAAAGTGAGTGCGCGGATCGATCGCGACTAAGCTGATTTGATATTTATTGCGCCCCATCCGCTCATAGGCGTTTTGGACAACTTTTTGGGCAGCGATTTGGAAATTATAATCGATCGTCGTCTGAATCCGCATTCCGCCTTTGCGGACGTTTTCTCGCCCAAAACGTTGATTGAGTTCTTCGATCGCCGCATCAGTGACATAGGGTAGTTTACTACTCTGCCAAGTTTTGATCTTACCGAGTTTAATTTTAGATTCCCTCGCCTGTTTTTCCTCGGCTGGGGTAATCCATTTGAGTTCTAGCATCCTGGCGAGGACTTGTTCTTGACGCTGTTTAGCTACTTTGAAATTGATGAAGGGACTATATTTTTCTGGGGCGGCGATCGCACCTGCCATCATTGCGCCTTCTGCGAGATTAAGTTCCGAGGCGTGTTTATTAAAATAGCTCTGAGCGGCAGTTTCCACCCCGTAGTTATTGTGTCCCCAATAGACTTGATTGAGGTACATTTCGAGGATTTCATCTTTGCGGAAAATCTGTTCGAGTCGGATCGAAAGTACTGCTTCGGCTAACTTGCGGCTAAATTGTCGTTTTTGGGAGAGGAATAAGTTTTTGATCAACTGCATTGTGATCGTCGAACCACCTTCGCTCACACCACCTTTTCTAAAATTGGTGGTGATGGCGCGTCCTACTCCAGTGAGATTGACACCTTGATGGTAATAAAAGTGACTATCTTCGATCGCGAGTACTGCACGTTTTAAATTTGGCGAAATCCGGTCGATCGGGACGACTTCGCGATTAGCTTCATCATGGAGGCTAGCAAGTTGCACCCCTTTGACATCGTAAATATAGGTCGTCTCAGTCGGTGTGTAGCTGCGTAAGACGCGCACATCTGGAAGGTTGCGGAAGCTCATCGCCAAGCCTACCAATCCGCCAGCTACGATCGAACTAGTGAGCATGGTGATACCGAGGATCGTACCACCAGCAATCTGACCGATACCGCCCAAGAACCTCCCACCATCTGGCTTAGGATCGAGCGGTTGCGGTTTCTTTTTATTTAAAGCTCTAGATGACACTAGGATCTTTCTCTCTCAAATTAGGGACAATCAATTCAAAGTGGGTGAGGCGCGGATAGGATAAGTACGATCGTAGACTAGATGACGACGCACTCAGTCTTTGTTGCTTGTAATATTAACAAGCAGCTAAAAATATTTCAGTTGACGTGGTAACTATAATAAGCTTAACGTGCAACTGTTTTGAGATTCCGTTCGATTTTCATCTACATATATGACTGTGAGTGTATCCGTGCCAGTATCAGATCGGTTCGATTGGTTATTTCGGGGTGTGACTGAGATTTTTCCCCATCAGCCAAATTCTGCCGATCCGGCTGAAAATCTATCCCAGCGACTAGCTCAAACCGATCGACCATTACGGGTGAAACTCGGTATCGATCCGACTGGTGCAGATATTCATCTTGGTCATAGTATTCCCCTACGGAAGCTCAGATCTTTCCAAGATGCCGGACATACGGCAGTATTAATTATTGGTGACTTCACCGCGCGGATCGGCGATCCGACTGGTAAATCAGAAGTCCGTAAGCAATTGACACCTGAAGAAGTTACCAATAATGCCTTAGCTTATCTCGATCGAGTGCGTCCGATTCTCGATTTTGATACGCCTGGACGCTTGGAAGTCCGTTACAATTCCGAATGGTTATCCAAGTTAGATCTAGGCGAAACGCTCGAACTCCTGTCTACGATGACTGTGGGACAAATGATCGCCAAGGAAGGTTTTGCTACGCGCTACGAACGGGAAAACCCGATCTTCTTGCACGAATTTCTCTATCCGTTGATGCAGGGTTACGACTCTGTAGCAGTTAAAGCCGATGTCGAACTCGGCGGTACCGACCAAAAGTTTAATTTAGCAGTTGGGCGAGATCTCCAACGTCATTTTGGACAAACAGCTCAATTCGGTTTATTGATGCCAATTCTGTTGGGTACCGATGGAGTCCAAAAAATGTCCAAATCCCTGAATAATTATGTGGGATTGGGGGAAGATGCGCTGAGTATGTACTCCAAGCTAGAGAAAACGCCCGATAGCACTATCAAAGATTACTTTACACTCTTGACTGACTTGCCGCTCGATCGACTGCCAGAGAACCCCAGAGCAGCCCAAAAACTCCTCGCCCTAGAGGTAGTCACTCAATACCACGGTCAAACTCAAGCTACCCAAGCTCAAGCCGACTCGATCGCCCTGATTACCACAGGTCAAAATGCAGGTGGCGAAAGTATCCTCGAATTCTCGATCGCCGAGATAGATTTCCCAGCTAGAATCTTCCAGATCTTAGCTGCTAGCGGCTTATGCTCTGGTAGCAACGATGCCAAACGTCAAATTCAAGGTGGTGCGGTGAAGTTGGATGGACAGTCGATCGATAACATCGAACTCACCTATGATGATGCTGCGGGATTGGTGGGAAAGGTGTTGCAGGTAGGCAAAAAGCGGTTCAAACGGTTGGTGAATTAGGTTAGCTATAAATAGCCCAACTCAAATCAACTCCACTCAGATCGACTTCAATGAACAATCTCTCCCCAGCAGAATTTCGTAAGCACTGCCCACCAACAAATTATCGCTCGAATTCAATTAATGTTGGACTGTTATTTGGATTGAATACGTTTCTCAAGCTCAAGCCGACTCGATCGCATTGATTACCACAGGTCAAAATGCAGGTGGCGAAAGTATCCCCGAATTCTCAATTGCCGAGCTAAATTTCCCTGCTAAAATCTTCCAGATCTTGGCTGCTAGCGGCTTGTGTTCTGGTAGCAACGATGCTAAACGGCAAATTCAGGGCGGTGCAGTCAAATTAGACGGACAACTAATTACAGATATCGAAATCACTTATCCCAATTCATTATTGTTGGTGGGTAAAGTGCTGCAAGTTGGTAAAAAGCTAGTGGACTAGCATCGATTAGTATTCGATCTGCTAATCACTGCAACCAACTATTTCCAGTTGCATCTAATTGCTTCAAAATCATCGATTGCCGAAAAAACTTCTCTGATATAATCTTTAGCAGTCCACTGATTTGCTCTTTTTAAACCACTTTCAATCAGATTGTGACGTAAGCTCGGATCTTCAGCTAAAGACTTTATCGCCAGTGCAATTGCCTCTGGCTGTGTGGGATCGACTAGGATCGCTGCGTCTGCCAATTGCTCTTTGGCACCCGACACATTTGAAGCAATGACTGGACAGCCTAATGCCATTGCTTCGAGCGGTGGAAAATTATCAGGGCCAAAAAAAGTGACAAAGACTAACGCAAAAGCATGGCGATAGAGTGGTGCCATATCTGCTTGAGGCACAAAATCTAGTAAATGTACCTGCTTTGATAGATCGAGTTCTTTTGTCATATCGATGACATGGGATTTAGCTCCTTTGTCAGCACCAACCAGCACTAACGAGAATTCTAAATTATATTTTTCCTTGAGACATTTTATCGCGAGTAGCAAACCGATATGATTTTTATGGGGCCAAAATTGAGCGGGATAAAATAAGTATCGATCTGGGAGAGCATATTTGGCGATCGCATCTCGATCTATTTGCTTGGTAGTTAATGCAAATTGGGGTGTAAAAAATGGAATTACTTTAATTCTTTCAGCCGGAATCTGATAGAACTTTTCAATTTCTGCCTTACCCGTCTCTGTTCCTGTAATGATGCACACAGCACGTCCGAGCATTTTTGTATACAATTCTTCTCTACGATCCCATTCTCCATCGGCACTAACTTCTGGAAAGTATGATTGGAGCTTGTGTTGCAAATCCCAAATAGTAGTTATGTAAGGGTACTCTAGAGTATGAAAGTTGGGTTCGAGCGATAAAGTGAGATCGATCTGATGTATCTTTAATAAATTCAGGAGGTGTTGCTCTCGCCATTTTTTAACTGAGAATCGAGCGATCGGATGTCGAATCTTGTGTATGATGGCTGCGATCGTTGCAAGTACTGCTAATTTAATTTTAGCTCTTTTTGAGAGATAACAAGGTACTATTTGCAGGGAGCTTTCCAATAGATAAGTAGGTATTTCCTTTGCCGATACATATAAAATAAATGTATGCCTACTCTTCGCATGTAATTGTAATAATGTATCTAATAACTGACTTTCAAAAGTAAAGCTTCCACCAGCTTCTGGAACTTGACAACTGACAAATAAAGCTACTTCCATTTAGATTCTGACTATAAAATAAACTCCCCATGTGTTAAGTCCTGGCTGACGATCGGTTAACCACTCTCGACTCTCAACAATCTGCATTTGGAGTCGATCTAATAATAATTCTAGTTCGGGTCTAAATAAGTAGCGCATCGTGTGGACTTCTTTGATTTCATCGATCTTATTACTAACTAAATCTTTGATAAAGATATGATAATTAACATCTACCAAATTTTTATTCGGCTCCATGACAGGCTCGGCAATCCTAGTTACTTGAATAGACCGATCTTCTAGGCGTTTGATTCTTACCGTCGGCGGCTCACTCAATACAGCGGGGCCATACCAGACATCAAAGATCAGGATTCCACCTGGAACCAGATGAGCTTTAGCAGTTTCAAATGCAGCTAATAAATCTTCATTATTGGTTTGATAACTAATTACATGAAATAAGGATAACACAACATCAAATTGGCGATTCTCATTCTGAGAGGCTACGCCAACGAGTCTAACTTGACGCAAATCGCCTTGACTAAATTGTAATTTTGTCGCTAATGCTGGGGACAATCGATCGCATCGTTGGTTAGCATAGCCTAACATCTCGTGACTCAGATCCACACCATGAACCTGATAGCCTTCTTTCGCCAATAGCATCGCGTGATTGCCCGTGCCACAGCCGAGTTCGAGGATGGTGGTAGTGGTGGGTGCATGAGTCTGAATTAGTCGATGAATGAACTGAGCTTCACCAACATAATCCTTATCCTGATACATCAGATCGTAGTAACGAGCATAATTACTGAAAATTGCCATTATTCTACTTGATTATTTAATTTAAAGTAAAGACCATAGTAATGGGGAACAGCTACTTCTGGGTGGAAGGGAATATAACAATTATCCACATTATCTTCCCAGATATCGATTAACTCATAGCCAATCGATATTAATGAATTGGTAAATTCAGCTCTATTAAATACATACTGAGGATAAAAAACTTTCCCGCCATTTTGAAGCGTGACAATTTTCTTACCTTCATATAATCCTAATCTATTAATTAAGACATGCTGTGGTTTTCGCTCCAAGCCATCTATTTTAACGGCAATGTCTTCAGCATACTGAATCGACCCTGATGCTAAAAAAACATCACTTCCACTGGCTAATTCAAAGTCAGGGGTAAAAGTCAATCTGGGATCTCGATTTTCTGAGATGCCAACTTTAATTATTTCAGGCAGATCGCAGACGATCCAGCGCAGATCGTTAGGAAATTTTAGGTAATTTGAATAGCTCAAGAAATGAATGCCTAAATTACCACCAAAGTCGAAAAACTTGATTTTATCGATTGCATGACTCTGGATAATTTTATCGAGCCAGTACAAAACTGGATAATCAAACGATCTCACCATTGAGTTGCTAGCTTCCCAATTACCACCACCGAGCATCTTTTTGTAATCTTGAGCTAGATCGGCGCAATCATAGCCAACACTTTTAGTCGGTGGTGCTGCGGCGATCGCTTCTTCAAAAGTATCAAACACGCCCCAAAAGCACCCATAACAATCGTTGGCAAACTTTTGTTTATACTTTGCTGCTGCATATCGATCGTATGCTTTTTTAAGCGGGGAAATTTTTCTAATAATTTCTTTCATTTCAAAATCTCCCTGAGTGAGCTACTAACTCGATCGATCTGTGACTCTGTTAATGCCATCCCACTAGGCAGATAGAAACCACGCCGCGCCAATCGTTCGGCAACAGGGCAGGATACTCCTGCAAATAATCCCATTTTGGCAAAGACAGGTTGCTCGTGCATACACCAAAAAAACGGACGAGTGCCAATCTGCCCTGCGGCTAGTTTCTGCATCACGACTTTCGCATCAAAGGGTACTTCAGCTTTGAGGACGATGCCATATACCCAATAAATATTTTCGGCATAGTCCGTTTTTGCTAATGGTAGCTCGATACTGGGGATATCTGCGAGTAATTCTGTATAATACCGACCCATAGCGCGTTTTCTCGCCACAAACTCATCCAATCGTTCCAGTTGAGCCACGCCCACGGCGGCATGTAGATTACTCATCCGCAGATTCCAACCCAGTTCTTGATGAACAAATCGCTGCTGCGGCTCGAAGCAGAGGTTTCGTAAGGATCGGCACCGCTCGGCAATTTCAGGATCGTCGGTGACGACTATTCCCCCTTCGCCTGTCGTGATGTGCTTATTGGCATAGAAACTAAAGGTGCTCAGGTCGCCGAAGCTCCCGCAGGGACGATCTCGATAGGTCTGTCCGTGCATTTCCGCAGCGTCTTCAATTACTAATAAACCATATTTAGCGGCTAATCGCGAGATCTCATCCATATCTACGGGTAATCCATAGATATGCACCACCATAATGGCTTTAGTCCGAGGGGTAATTTTTGCCTCAATCTGGCTGATATCCATGTTCCAGGTCACAGGATCGGCATCTACGACTACTGGAGTCGCTCCCGCACGGACGATTGCCGCCGCACAGGAGATAATTGTGAAGGTGGGTAAAATGACTTCATCACCGCGACCGATGCCCAACGCCGCGATCGCAATATCTAGAGCACCAGAACCATTACTAACGGCGATCCCATACTTGCGATCGACTCTAGCCGCAAGTTGAGATTCAAATCTTTTTACAAATGGCCCTTCCGACGAAATCCAGCCAGTTGTAATACACTCAGCCAAATATTTCTGCTCGTTACCATCTAACAGGGGTTCGTTAACTGGAATTAGATTCACGAGTAACTAGCCGTTAACATTAGACTGCTCTGCTGAAATGCCCATAAAAGAAGTTCGATCTCGATCTCCCACATAGGGACCTTGCTTGACTTCAATCATCTCGACTTCTTCGATAACTTCAAAACCATGACCGCCTGTAGCTAACAGGATGACATCTCCCGAAACTAGAATCCGACTGGCAATATACTGTTGTCGGTCGTCGTATAAATCTACCCGCAGCTTGCCTTTTTTGATAAATAACACTTCCTGCGTATACTGGACTTCACGCGGGACAGGATTGTGAATATGGGGTTGAATAACTTTACCAACTGGGTGACGCATGTAAGCTAATTGTTGAGATAGCGAACTGTCTGTGAAGAAATGGGTTCCTGGCTTGTCGAATTTATCAGAAACAATCAGAGCTAGAAGCTGGTTTCGATCGATAATTTGTTCCATCATTTCAAATACTTACCCTGGACAGCATTCAATAGCTGCCTATACTAATTGTTTTTTGGAGACAGATCGGATATGGTTTCGTCGCAAAAACATTCGCTGATTGCTTTAACACCATCTATTATAATGTATCACTTTAAATAAAAACGTATAAATCCGCACTGAGCTTATCGACTATTTTGCTTAATTATAATCATTACAATCAGCCAAATTGCTGAATATTGTTGCTAGCTAGAAACACGATCTGTCTGGCAACATGGCACTGTTCTGATGATATTAATGCTTCGATCGAGAACTGAATGTAATTATAGTAAAGACCAAACAGCAATCACCAGCTAGATCTCAGAGTAATTCTAATTTCATAAATTTTTGTAACTATCTATTTAAAAAATGTTAGCTAATCGGTAATTGTGTGAAGTAAAATACATGAGCGTATTGTTGACAAGTATCATAAAATACAAAGCTAATGCTTAGTTTTTGGCAATTATTCCGAGGTCAAGCCTTAAATTTATTCCTCAAGCCGAATTGTCCGTTGTGCGATCGGACAGCTACGGATACTTTTTGTAAATATTGCCACCGCCAACTACAAGAGTCTCAATTACTCGATCCGGCTCAATATTGGCAGGGCGATTTACCACTATTTGCATGGGGCAAATATGAAGGCGCGGTCAAAAGATCGATGGCTAAGTTAAAATACGACGGTCATCATTCGATCGGTAATAGCTACGGAGAATGGCTGGCTGCTAGTTGGCAAAAATCACCGATAAATATCCCAACTAAATTAGTCGTCATCCCCATCCCGCTCCATCCCGAAAAACTTGCTAGTCGTGGCTTCAATCAAGCCGAATCGATAGCTCGAAGTTTTAGTCGGGCTACAGGTGCTAAATTAGATCTGAGTCTACAACGGACTCGATCGACTGTCGCACAATTTGGACTATCCAAATCGGCCCGTCAGGAAAATGTTGCAGGTGCCTTTGCCCTAGTGCGCTCGTCCCTAAAACCTGGCTCTACGGTATTATTGATCGACGATATCTACACTACAGGCGCAACGGTGCGATCGGCGGCATCAGTCTTGCGATCGACTCAGATTGAGGTTTGCGGCGTCGCTGTCATCGCCACTGGCCGCGATGATTAAATTAATTAATTATCAATTATCAATTATTAATTATCAATTCACCCTGTGACAACCTCAACCGCGCCATTTTCCTGAGGACTAACGATCGAAATATAGGGTTCGCTGAGATATTTGTCAGCGGTGGCTTGGAGTTGAACTGATGTAAGCTGTTGGATGGCTTGACTAAACTGGGTATCAAAATCTACGCCTAATCCTAATAACTCGTACCAACCATATGTCTGAGCCAACTGTCCATTAGTTTGTTTCCCCAGGGCATATTGTCCGAGCAGCTTATCTTTGGCGGTTTGGATTTCAGCGGCAGAGAGCGGTTCGAGGCACAATCGATCGACTTCTGCACGTAAACCGCTGACGGCAATCTGGGTATTGCTGGCGGCTGTGCCCATATACACGGCAAAGTGAGAAGTATCCAGTCTAGTGGGATAAAATGCCGATACATCATAGGCTAGTCCCCGTTTTTCCCGCATCTCTACAAACAAGCGACTAGACATCCCATTGCTCAGGTAGCTATCGATCAGTTTGAGGGCGATGCAGTCAGGATCGTGAACGGGTGGCGCGAGGTAGCCCAACATGACGATCGCTTGTTGGGTGGCTTGATGCTCTACTTGATACTGGGGCTGAGTCGTGACAGGCTCAGTCACTAGAGTTGGTGCAGCGATGTTGGGGATTTCCCAATCTCCAAATACTTTGGTCGCTAAATCGATCGCTTCAGCGGGGGTAATTCGCCCAGCAAGGCTGATGATTAGTCGATCGGGTCGAATATGAGTCTGATGATAATCAACCAAGTCCTGGCGGGTAATTTGAGCCATTGTGCTCGTAGTTCCAAGGCTCGATCGCGAGTAGGGATGTGTGCCATATAGTGCCGTCCGCAGTTGTCGATAAGCATTATTAAATGGTTGCTCTGTCTGCGATCGAATTGCTTGAAGGATCAGCTTGCGTTCGAGTTCGATCTGGGTGTCTAGAAAGTTCGGGGTTCTGAGTATTTCGCCCGCTAACTTGAAGATATCTACCAAATCTAACTTCACAGTCTTGAGACTCAACTTGATATAATCTGTTGTTGTCTCTGCGCCCAGTCCAGCCCCGACTGATTCTACTCGATCGGCAATTTCTGCGGCTGAGAGTCGATCTGTCCCCTTCATCATTACAGATGTCAGCAGTTGGGCTAATCCAGCTTGTGCGGCGGTTTCCCATCGACTTCCAGCCTGAATAAAAAATCGCCCAGAAACTATATCGGCACTGGGATTGGCGATCGTCAGAATTGTGATGCCATTTGCTAACTGGCTGCGGTGAATAGGGGGATTAATCATCAATGAGAATAATGCTAGATATTAAATTCACGGTTCACGATCCAAGCTACACCATATTCGGTATTGTCTGCCGATCGCGGTGGCATCTACTTAATCCAAGTTGCCTACACTCTCAGCGGTTGAAACCGCTGCTAGTGGTGCGAAGTCCGCCCGTCTTGAAAAGGTGCTCTATTTGTTTGGTCGGGTTCCCCGATTCGTGACAAGTTAAGGCGCAAGTGCAGTTGTCAAGCAGGGTTGAGCGGATGGCTCAAAAAAGAATGACCCTTCCCTGTTCACTCGATCTGGGAAGGGATCGATAATCAATTTCTTGAATGGCTTTCGG